>DATKZX010000007.1 GCA_035527755.1 Methanomassiliicoccales archaeon
TCGGTCGATCTCTGCCCCCTCGCCTCAGATAACTGCCTACCAGAATCGTTCGCATCGATGCTGGCATCCTTCTATGGATGAAATAAAAAATTGGGGGAAGGGGTTTATGGGCGACGCTCAAGCCTTCCTGCGCAAGAACACCATCACCAGTGCCACGATCGCTATGACCAGGCCAACGATGCCCAGGATGCCTAACATCAAGGATGTCGATTCCACGCTGGCAATCTTGTCGTTCGCCGCATCCAGATCTGTCTGCAACTGATCGACCGTGCCCTGCTGAGAATCGATCTGGTCCTGCAGGTCTACTATCTGGTCCTCTGCATCGCCTATCTGCTCCTCCAATCCCGGTAATGGGTCGTTGTAGGTGACCATTATGGTCTGGGTGGCGTTATTGCCGGCGTCATCGGTGGCGGTAACGACCCAGGAGTTCGGACCGGCCGAAAGCTCGACCAGTATTGAGAACTCACCGGAGCTGGAGACCAACGCAAGTTTACCGTTCACATCGACCTGGGCGCCCGGATCGGTCGTCCCAGTGATCTCGAAGAGAGGTCTATCTGTCTCGCTTCCACTGGCCTGATCGACATTTAGCGACGGCGGTGTCATGTCCGGGAACTCATATGAACTGGCCCAGATCACATTGTTGGTGGAATATACCGGATAACCGATCAGGATGGAGCCGGATTCTAGGCTGACCGTTCCGACCGAATATGAGCTTCCCGCAGCGTTCATTTCGACCGGTATGGCCTCCGTCCATCCATCTTCCGGTGTATAAACGGCTGCGACCCGGTCGTTCTCGATGTTGAACGTCGCTACCGCCCTGCCAATTTCATCAATAGCTATCTCTGGATAGAAAAGTCCAGTGAGATTGGTTGCAATGGAGGTCACCGGGGTCCATTCACCATTGACGTACATGGTGGCGTTGACGGAAAAGTTGGGGTTGTTGTAATCCGTGGTCACAACCATGGCCGTGCCATCCTGGTTCATGACCATGTTCTGGTTCCAACTATCGGTGTTGTTCATACCGGGCACCGGCGATGGTGTAGACCAGTTACCGTCCTCGGTGATACTGTAATAGACGATATCGTCCGACCCCACGCTCTTCAGGTATGTGGTCATGAACTCTCCCGACGAATCATCGATCCCAACACGGAGCCATAGGGTCATCAGATCGTTGATGTCGATCTCTGTCGGTAATCCCCACGCCCCGGCGATGGTCCTGGTAGAGACCATCACATGATAATCGGCATCGATTTGCTGCCAGATCGCCGCGGCGCGACCGGAATCGCTGAGCGTTACATAGATTGCATTAATGCCCTCAGTGATTGGAACGGTCTCCAGTACCTCTGGACCGGTCTCCCATCCTTCTCCAGCGTTGTATGTCCACACCTCCACGCTGCGCGTACTGTTCGATAGAGACGCATGGGCAAGTATGGCATCCCCATCTCCGTTCATCGATAATCGAAACTGTCTCCAATCAGTCGAATCGGTCTCGCCATGATCGAAAGTGTCCCCCCATCCGATCCCAGGGACGTATGCACGGGAGTAGACGTGGTCCTCCCCGGAGTTTCCGACCCAGCAGACTATCGCACTGCCGTTATCGTTCATGCCAACCTGGGGGTAGGCCAACGTGCCACCACTGGCCAGAACTCCAGGCCAGCTCCAGCCGGTCATCGACGAATACATTGAGAAGCTTAGGTAATGATCAGACATGGAATCGGTCTCAATCCACACCATGATCTTGTTCCCGTTCGACGATTGGGCCACGAACGGGTAGTCACCGTTGTTCACATCCTTTTGGACCGCCAGACCATCGTCCCATGTTCCTGTTGTTGGCTCGGCGTGAACACCGACCGATGACAACGCGCCGAGCAACAGAAACAAGGTAATGAATACAACTGAAAAAATCCTAAATTTCACCTTCATAAGAGTACCTTCTAGGGAACGATTCCCGAATAATTATGCTGGTGTGCATATAGAACGATTGCCATTTTTCAATCTGACACGATCACTCATATCCAAAGTGCCCTCTTCGATCAACGGCACGGAACTGGTACGATCGATATGATCGAATATAATTTATATATTTATATATTGATAATTAAGTTAGAGGAACGTTCACTGATATCGTCAAACGCACTGATCAGATCCCTCATCATTGTATCACCTAGTATCTTCGCCTATTCTGTCGCAAGGATGATGAAGGACCGGTTGAGGGGGGGGGTCTTCTCGGGGACTTCGACTCGGATTCGAATCCTGACGGGAGCACCACAAATTTCATCGAGACATTTTTCTACGCGGTTCGATCGAATGAGGAGTTCTCTCCCCCTCATTGATTATTCAATAGGGGGAGGAGGCAGGTACCGACCCGTGTCAGGTCCCGGGCCTCCTCGATATCCTAAGAAGTTTATTGGGGTGCGTTCAACTGTTCAACTTACGGTTGAACACCACCAATGCCACGCAAAGAACGATCGCTGAGATCGTTAACCCGATGATCGCCGCCGCTTCGATGGACATGATGTTCTGCAGTGACGTCAGGACGATGACAGCAGACACCTGGTTTCCTCCGTAAATTGTCAAGATCACTCCTGCCAGGACCGATTTTAGGAGGCTTCCGACCAGCACTGCAACTGCGCATGACACACATGCCATGGTAATGGTCACCAACATCGGTTCTCCGAGCGCCGTCAATTCCACCGCCCCTTGATTGAACCAATCGTAACCGTTGGCCAGTAATAGTGCCAAGGCCGCGGCGATCATCACGCATGCGACCACCGCAACGTATTTCGCCAGCAGTATGTGGGACCGCCTGACCGGCCTGACCAGGAAGAGGTCGTATACACCGTTGGAACGCTCGTTGATCAAGCTCACCGCAAGCGTGGTCGAGGCGAGGAGACCAGCCATCGATGATATCATCAACGCGGTGAACGCCCCAATTGGCATGCCCTCAAGGTCGGGGGTGAGGAAGTACAGTAGCATTGCGACCAATGGCATGCCGATGAAGAGGGCCAGCATCGCCTTGGAACGGTAGAAGCCGTTCATCTCGTCCTTGATGAGCAAGGCAAGGCTCAATTCGATCCCCCCACGTAAGCCATGTAGATGTCCTCCAGCTTAGGGTTGTGGCGGTTGAACGATCGTATGTTGCACCCCGCTCGCACCAGTGCTTCCACGATCTTCGGCACGGTCGCGTCCCACCGCTCGGGGTCGTCGATGTGCATGAGCAGGTAACCGGGAGAGGGCTGACTGATGTCCACTCCCGGCAGGTTCACTGACCTCCATTCGCCGCGCTCGTCCGCTAGTTCCACCACTAGTTCGGAGCGGAGAGCGGCCTTCTTTTCCAGACCGCTGATCGGTCCCGAGTAGCGGACCTTGCCGCTCTGCAGGAGCCCGACCGAATCGACAAGGTCCTCGATGTCGGAGAGGATATGAGATGAGAACAGGACCGTGGTTCCAGAATCGCTCAGTTCCTTGATCATCTTCTTGAACTGGAAGCGGCTGGCCGGGTCCAACGAGGCCATGGGCTCGTCGAGCACCAGGACCGAAGGCTCATGGAGGATGGCCTGGGCGAAGCCAAGCTTCTGGATGGTCCCCCCGGAGAGCTTGCTGACCTTTCTGTCCCGATACTCCTCGATGCCCAGTTGTTCGAGCACCTCTTCTATCCTGCTTTTAAGTCGGTCCCCCTTAAGGCCCGACAAGCGTCCTAGTATCTGGAGGGCCTGTTCGGTCGTTCTCCATTCCTGGAACGCGGCCTTCTGAGGCAGGTAACCCACCTTGAGCTTCCTTTGCGCATTTGCGTTACGCATGTCCGTTCCAGATACCAGGACATTGCCGCTCTCATAAGGTATCAACCCCAGAATGGATCGTATTATGGTCGATTTGCCTGCTCCGTTAGGACCGATCAGCCCGAACACCGTTCCCTCCTCCACCGTAAGGTTGACGTGGTCCACCGCCATGGTCGGTCCGTACTTCTTTACCAAGTTCTCGATTATGATCGAATCCATGTTCTCACCGAATTATCGGCCGTCGAACCGGTCCGGTCATCTTAAGGCCACGTTCCCTTTACCCGGAGCATTCTGTCGTTTTTTAACCGAAAAATGACCCGTTCGTCCCCTTTCCGGCGGATGAAAAGTTCGTCGGGTGGATGCCAGTCACGCGGACCGCTTGGCGATCAATTTTTCGCTCCAGGTCTGGTAGAGCCTCATATCATAATACAGGTTCGAGTATAACGAATCAAAATCGCCGTTTTCGTTCAGACCTTTTTCCACCTCCCTCAGCTCCTTGAGGTCGCTGGCCCAGATGGAGAAGAACATGAGGTTAGGTTCCAAGTTCGAGGCAGAGATACCGAGAAGGTGAGGGTCCTTCCGATTGATCATGGACGGTATAACGTCCTTCAATTGCCGATCGGGACGCAGCTTGGCATGCACTATAGAAATAAGGTCACCCGACGAGCAGAGGACCAGGTCGATAGTGTAGTACACCATCCTGTTAGATACCATGCTCTCCAGTCGTCGCTTCACGGTCTTGGCGGTAGAACCTAACTCGGCCGCCACGTCTTGCAGGGGGCGCCGGCAGTCCAATGAAAGAGCTCGGATGATCCGATAATCTAGCTTGCTAAGTGGGTCCTTGGTCGGAGGCTCCCCGGCAGTGAACATCCCCAGGGTCTTCAGGTCATCGATCTTGCCGACATCCCTCACGAACGATTGATATGTTGGGATATCCTCATTGGAGCGCACCTGGCCAACCACGTATAGGAACTGACCTCCCGTGGCGATTATGCGAGCAGTGCAGTCATGCGCGCCTATCTGGTCCATCGTCGCTGACAGGTCCGTGGAGAGCGACCGGCCATAAAGCTCCATGGTGCTCCCACCGGTAAGGAGGGGGCTCAGGCGGGTCCTGAATCCCGCGATGATCCCTTTGGCGATCAATTGCTGGGTGCGTTTGTGCGTGCCATTGATGGACAACGATAGGCGATCGGCAAGGTCACTATACGGTAACCGCGGATCTACGGCCAGCTCCTTGATGATGAGCAAGTCCATCTCGTCCATGTCCAACCCCTATCGACATGTCTCCAAATTAAAGGTATTTCTCTCTTCTTGCTCGTTATTACGCAGCCGAATTTCAATCCCGCTCAATGGAGGTTATTTCGCATAGTTTGGAACGCCATCTGGGTAAACAAAATTTCTAAAAAAAGAAAAAAAGGGATAAAAGGTTTGCTCATAGTTTCGTCATCTTCTTCGTCAAGGCGAAAGCGACCGGTATCAACATTATACCAAGCGCTATCGCAAAGGCCCAGGAGATGTTGGCGATGATGTTGGTGACGCCAGGGAACATTGCAAAGATCGCGCCCGCACCGATTATCAGGAAGATGGAGTACAGCACGAACTTCGCATATCCCGCGACCTCTTTGAACTCGACGTGATCGTCGGTCACAGATTTGATCAGCGCATCGGTCAATAATATGCCCGCACCGATTATCACGAAGCCCAGTATCAACGGGTAGACGGTTTCTCCAGACAAGAGCATCGTGTCCAGGGCCAGCAGGAGTATGAAGGCGATCAAGCCGATGAACAGTAGGTTCTTGAGCATGTCGGCGATCTCGACCTTCGCCTCCGGAAACATGGGACTTATTATCTTACCGATGAAGCTGGTAAGGACCTCGACGAACACCGTGCCCAATATAATTATCAGTATGCCAGCCAGTAATCTAGGGAGATATGCCGCCACATCAGTCAAATAGTTACCAAGTGCGCCTCCCAAGGCCAGTATTTCTATCGCCAGGACCACGGCAAGGATAACAATGAATGCCCTCACGACACCGCCTATAAAATTCGATAGGTCCAAACCCGCCGATCTGAATGCCCTGCCTGTCGTGGTTTGATCAAAGGTCCTCTCAACACCCATCCGTTGAACGATCTTGTTCACTGCCTTACCAACAAGCGTACCGATAAAATAGCCAATTATCAGTACGATTATCGCAGCTATAACGGCTGGAATGGCATCGATTATCGATTCCAGCACATTTTCCAGTTCTGCTACTAAATCAACCATGGTCATTACACCATTTATTTATTATTTACGTATTAATTATATAATACAATTGTAAAAATATGTAATAAATATTATTAATATCAATCAAATATAATAATTACAAAATGCCATGACTGGCTCAATTTAATAAAATTAATTTGATCCGTTAGTTAACACTGGTTAATTATTATTAATCATAAAATTACTTCAGAGGCGTTCCATTTCCTGGTCTATCAATTTTCCGATCTATCTCCTGCGTTTCATCAACAGAACGCTCAATAGGAGCATGGCCACGGCGAACAGCGTCAGTAACGCTAGGTCCGGCCAGATATGTTCCAGGCCCCAGCCCCTTACCATGACCGAACGCGCGCCATCCACGGCGTAGGTTAGCGGCAGGAAGTAGGAGATGGGCCTCAGCACCTCCGGCACCGCTTGAACGGGCCAGAAGACCCCGGACAGCAGCATCGAAGGGAACAGTATCAGCGGGATGAACTGTATGGCCTGGAACTCCGTTCTGGCGTTGGCGGACAGGAGGAAACCGAGCCCCTGCATCCCCACCCCCAGCAGGAATATGGTCAGCAACACCAGCAGGAGCGATCTCTCCACCTGCACGTTGAAGAGCAGAAGGGCGGTCGCCATCACCATCATGGACTGGATCAGCCCGATGAAGCCGAACGCGACGACGTACCCCATCACCACCTCCCCCTCCGTCACTGGCGTGGAAAGTAGCCTGGCGAGGGTTCCGGTGGTGCGCTCATGAATGAAGGAGATAATGGACAGCATGAAGGTCACGCCGCTCAAAGAAATGGTCTGTGTCAGCGTCCATCGTCGGACCTCATGCGATGTTGACGATATCTTTATAATAGGCACTCCGTCCGGTCTCTAAATGGAATATACCGATTACATCCGCAATTTTGAGTCATCAACAGCTCGTTATATTCCAAGACCTGAAGGCTGGACCCCTTCGGAACATGCGGTCTACGGGCCATCCGACTACTTCCGCCTGGAAAAGAAGGAAGCGGACGATATGCGTTTCAAGGCGGTAAAATACCAGTTCACCAGGCACTACGCCTCCAACAAGACCTATCGCAACTATTGCCTGGAGACGAAGTTCACCCCAGAATCTCTGCGTACCGTCGAGGACCTGGACCAGTTGCCCGTAGTCTCCAGTGATTTCTTTAAAACGTATCCATCCGGCAGGGACTTCGCTCTCTGGCTGGCCAATATGTACACCGGGGAGCTTCCCCGGGTGCATATCAAGCCAAAGAACCCCACCCACGACGAGGTCATCGATTCCTTCAACTCCGCAGGCATGGCCGTCGCTTACAGCAGTGGCACCAGCGGCCGGCACACGTTCATACCGCGGGACATGAAGAGCTTCTTCTCCAACGAGTACTCCCTGGCCAAGGGGGCGGTCTCCATGTTCTTCCCCCGATGGGACCCTAAGATGCGTGGATTCCTTCTGATGCCCAATCCGTTCAAGACCAATCTCTTCGCTGGAAGGCTGGGGACGATCTTCTACGACATCATGAAGGACGTGGAGGTGGCCATCGACCGCGAGGTGAACACCGAGACGGTGCGCATGACCATGGCCCAGGGTGATGGCATCAAGGACCGTTTGACGAAATATGTCTTAAGCAAGAGCCATCAGCGATCGGTGGAAAAGATCATGGCATGGATCGACCGACGCTCCAAGGAAAAGGAGAGGATCGCCCTGGTCGGTGTCCCGTTCCTGCTGCATTCGGTGCTTAACGAGCTGAAGGAACGAGGAAAGACCTACAAGCTGGGTGATCGGGGCGCGGTTCTCACCGGGGGCGGATGGAAGATGCACGAGGACCAGCGCATTCCCGAAAGCGAGTTCCGCAAGGATGTCGAGGAGATGTTGGGCATCCCCCCCGAGGCCTGTCTGGACCTCTACGGCATGGTAGAGGGCAACGGCTGGATGATGCAATGCCCTGAAGGTCACCATCTCCACATTCCTACATCGTACCTGCACCCGATGGTGCTGGACGGTTCGAACCAGAACGTGGGTTACGGGAAGCACGGGCGCTTCGCCTTTTTAGACGGTTCCATGGGAAGCTACCCCGGGTTCATCGTGACCAACGACAAGGTTCGAATGCTGGAACATTGCCCCCACTGTGACCGTCCCGGGCCGGTGCTGGAGCCGGGGATCACCCGCATGGCCGGACAGGAGATGAGAGGCTGCGGTGAGGAAGTGCGCAGGATGATGGCCGCCGACGTGGGAGGGGTGTAAAATGGTATCGTTCAGAGAGATGAAGGAACGGGAATACATTCCGCACACCCCGTTCGTGCGCTTGATGGTCAAGGGCGTGCTCTCGGTGCTCAAGGTCAGCGCCTTCCATCTGCCCGAGGTGATGCGCATGCGCGTCGTTCATGAGGATCAGGAGCGATACGTACGTCCCACCAGGATGTACCAGCTTCCTAGGTATGAGGAGGGGATGAAGAGCGTTCGTTCCGATGAGAAGTACCTGCGTCCCACCTTGCAATGCGACCCCAACGACCCGCGGATCGTGGCCATGGCCCATGAGATCGGTGCCTTCCAGGTTCCGGACCGCATCTTCGTGGAAAGGGCGCACCATCTGGTTAAAGAGCTCATGCGCGTCGAATACGTCCCGCTCTGCGGGGTCGGGGAGACCCTGGAGCGGGGGACCGGTACCTGTTTCCATCTGGCCGGCGTGCTGATCGCGCTATGCCGCTGCGCTGGAATAAGGGCGAGGTACAAGATCTTCGCCATGAGCATGATCGCCTCCTGGTACCATAGGATGCTGGGGGCGGACTCCTTCATGCAGAGGTGGTACGATTCGCTCGGCTATTTCCTGCTGGAAGCGGAGGTGGAGATCATGCTGGACGGGGAATGGGTGATGGCGGTGGTCGGTCCTGACGCCGGCTGGCAGGCCTCCGTGGGCAACGGCATCAGCAAGTTGGGAGAGACCTCCCTGGGCGACTGGTTCGAGGCGGTCCCGGGTACGGTGATGGTCACCGAATCCCTGCCTTACGGACTGGCCATCATGGGGCAGCTCATGATATCCATAGCACCGGGTTCAGTGGAGAGGGTCAATCTCAACGTGGTCAAGCTGAGCACCGATGGCGACAGGATCATCGCCGACATCGGAGGCCCGGAGGCCTACGACGCCTTGACGCGGGCCAAAACGGTCAAGATGCCCAAGATGGAGTTGGAGAACAAGGGAGAGATCACCTTCGATTGACAGCATCTTATGGATCGTTCAGCGCCTTTCATGCCAAGGGAACGAATTATTCCTGAGCAAACGAACTGAGTGCTTCGCAGGAATTCGAACCAACCTGTAAACTTTAATTATTGGTTCGGTATGGGAACTGCGATGGGATATGCCGAATACATAAGCGAGTTCGAGACACTGGTATCGAGGTATGTCCCGGAACGCTCTTCCTGGGGACCACCGGAACAGGCATTATACGGTCCTACCGACCCTTATCGGGTGCCGACGGAAGAGGCCAACGACCTATGTTTCAAAGCGGTCAAGTTCCAGTTCGATCGTCATTACCATCATAACCGGATGTACCACGACTTCTGCCAGGAGGCCGGGGTCGGGCCGGAGGACATAAAAGCTTACGAGGACCTGAGCAAGATCCCGCTCATCCCCAACGAGTTCTTCAAGGACTGTCCGACCGGCAAGGATTTCGCCCTTTGGCTGGGCAATCTGTACACCGGTGAACTGCCGCAGATCCGGATCAAGGGAACGAACCCCAGTGCCGATCAGGTGGTCAGCGCCTTCAACGACGCGGGCTTGTTCGTGCTCTTCAGCAGCGGGACCGGTGGACGTCATACCTTCACGCCCCGGGACAAGCGCAGCTTCGATATGAACGAGTACGCCATGGCCAAGGGCGTGGCCGCCATGTTCTGCCCCACCTGGAACCCCCGGATGAACGGTTATCTGCTGCTCCCGAACCCTTTCAAGACCAATCTGTTCGCCGGAAAGCTGGCCACCATATTCTATGACATTATGAACGAGGTGGAATCGGCGGTCGACCGCAAGATCGACACCGAGCTCATCCGGCTCACCATGGGCGATGGGAAGGGGGTGAAGGGGAGGATGATCAAGTACATCTCCAAGAAGCGGAGCCGTAAGACCATCGACGACATCATCTCCTGGATAGAACAGAACGATAAGGAAGGCAAGGGGATGGCCTTCGTCGGCGCGCCTTTCCTCCTATTTTCCACCATCAAGAAGCTAAAGGAGCAGGGTCGTTCCTTTGACCTTGGGGACCGCGGTGCGGTGCTCACCGGGGGCGGCTGGAAGTTGCACGAGGACCAGCGGATGCCCGAAAGCGAATTCCGTAAGGATGTGGAATCGGTGCTGGGCATCAAGCCGAAGAACGTCATTGATCTCTATGGCATGGTGGAGGGGAACGTCTGGTTGACGCAATGCCCCGAGGGGCATTACCTGCACATCCCCAATTGCTACGTATACCCCATGGTGCTTGACGATTCCTATCGACCATTGGGATACGGCAAGCTGGGACGGTTCGCCTTCTTGGACGGTACCATGTACAGCTATCCTGGGTTCATAATCACCAACGATAGGGTGCGCTTACTGGAGAGATGCCCGGTCTGCGGGCGACCGGGGCCGGTGCTGGAACCGGGAGTGACCAGGGTACCGGGGAAAGAATCGCGCGGTTGCGCGGAAGAGGTACGGAAGATCATCTCCGTGGACATGAAGAGGTGACGGAGTGACGACGCTAGCTGAGATCAAGTCCAACGGGTACATGCCGCAGCGAGCCTACCTCCGGCTCATGGTAAATGGTGGCCTCTCCCTTTCCAAGGTCATCCTGCTGAACATGCGGGAGCTGCGAAGGTTGAGGGTGGTTCCGGCGGACGGTGAGAGATACAACCGTCCGGCCAGACAGTATGAAGTTCCCGTTTTCAAGGAAGGAATGAGGTCCTGCAGTTCCAGGGAGAAATACCTGCGGCCCACACTGTTCTGCGATCCGCACGACCCTGTCGTGGTGGCCATCGCTCACGAGCTCGGGGCGTTCCAGGTCTCGGACCGCCAGTTCACCGAGAATGCCTATCATTTCGTCAAAGAGAGGATGCTGCTGGAGGAGCGCCAGATCAACGATGTGCGGGAGACCTTAATGCGCGGCAGCGGGACCTGCTTCCACCTCATAACCGCCTTCATCGCATTATGCCGATGCGCTGGAATAAAGGCACGGTACAAGATCTTCGCCATGAACATGATCCGGAGCTGGTACGATGTGGTGATCCAGCCGGACCCGTTCATAAAGAAATGGTACGATTCATTGGGGTACTTCGTCCTGGAGGGGGAAGGCGAGGTTCTCGTGGACGGAGAATGGCTGGTGGCCAATGTCGGTCCCGAGGCAGAGTGGCAGGCGGCCACCGGTACGACCATCACCAAGCTCGGTGAGGATTCCATCGGGAACTGGTTCAACGCGGTCCCGGGAACGATGATGAGAATGGAATCGCTTCCTTACGGCCTCAAGGCCTCATTGGACCTTCTACACACCATCGCCCCCGGTTCCATGGAGCGCGTGAACATCAGCATGGCGGCTCAAAAGGAAAGAGGTCGGAAGATCCTCATCGAGGCCGGAGGGCTGGAAGCCTACGATCGTTTGGCCAGGGCGCGGCAGGGTCCGAGGATGCCCAAGTTAAAGTTGGAATCCAGAGATCAGATAACCTTCGACGGATGACGATCTGACAGAACCTTAGAACATCCTGGTTGTTAAATACCAAAATATAAAAGGCTTGTAAAAGGAACTATTACATGGGGTAACTCCTATGGTAGATGTAACCTGCAAAACCTGTGGAAAGACCTTCTCTGGGTCGACCAGACAAGAGGCCGCGAAGCAGTTGAAGAAGCATTGCAACCACGATATAATCGGCGAGGCCACCCTTCAACGCACCCGTTACGGCTCGAACGCTTGATCCGACGTCGTATACGAAGAACATTGACACGTTTTTCCAGGCTTAGGGGATTCCCTAAGTCTTTCATACATCGACAGGGCATGACGGACCTCAATTTTCATCTATCCGCATGATGATAGCTGGATGCACATGGGGCTCTTGGGTTCGTTTAAGGATGATCATGGCGGAAGGGACGAGGGGTCGGGCGTCATCGAAGAGCTGGACCTCCACATTTGCCAGGTGCAAAGTGTCATCGTGCAGCTCCAGGTGGCCATGGGGGGCTTTCCATCTCCGATAAGGGAGGCGGCCCAAAGGGCTTACGTCAACAATGTGGGGGAGAATATGGACGACAGCCTGCGCCGATTGACCAAGCTGCAGAGAAAATTGGGGGCTGGAAAGCTCAGTGGTGTTTCCAAGCAGGAGATCACCGCACTTAAGGACGAGATGATGAAACTGGACGATCACCTGCGGACCAGCTATCGGGGGGTGAAACACCTTCCAGAAGGGCGCCAGGACCGACGCCTGGTGAAAGAAACGGCCAAGGAACAATCAGAAAAGGTCAAGGCACTGGTAAAAGCCTTGGACCGGTTTACCCGGTGAAAGGGGAAGCATGATAAGGCGGCTCGTCTTGAGGTTTACTTATGCGCTTCATCTACTTCGTGGGCACCGCCGGCAGCGGCAAGAGCTCCCTTGTCTACGCTTTTCAGGAATGGCTTACATTGCAGGGCTTGGATTCCATCACCGTGAACCTGGACCCTGGTGTTGAGAACATACCTTACCAGCCCGACGTGGACATTCGTGATTGGGTGAGGGTGGACGATGTCATGGAGTCCTATGGACTAGGGCCGAACGGGGCGCAGATCGTTGCCGCTGATCTCATGGCCATAAACGCCAAGGACCTGGCCGAGAGCCTGGAAAAGTTCCGTACCAATTACGTTCTCGTCGACACTCCCGGGCAGATCGAGCTCTTCGCTTTCCGGCAGAGCAGCGAGGTCATCATGGAGGAGCTGGGCAAGGAGGACGCCGGCCTCATATTCCTGGCCGATCCCAACCTCTGCAAGTCTCCGTCCGGGTTCGTATCATCGGTGATGCTGGCCGCCACCGTGCACTTCCGCTTCTCCATCCCCTTCTTCACCGTGCTTTCCAAGAGCGATCTTTTGAAGGAGGAGGAACTCGAGGCCATCCTGGGATGGTCAGAATCCCCGGAATCGCTATATGATGCCCTTTCCGGGACCATCGATTCCAAGGTGGTGCTCAGTATCGAGATGTTCAAGGCGCTGGAGACCATTGGTGCTTACAAGAAGGTAGTACCAGCGTCCGCCCTAGAGCCGAGCGGACTGGAGGATATATACGCCATGCTCCAGCAGTCCTTCGAAGGCGGAGAGGACCTTTCGAGCGATTGATTTATCATCGCTCCGGTCCCTGATTACCCCGTGAAGACCTGGATACTAACCTGTCCGCAATGCGGTTCAGGTGATCTGATCTACGAGGCTGGCATGGTCACTGGTCAGAAATACCGATGCCTCAAATGCGGTTATATGGGCTCGTTCGCCGTGGAAAAGGAAATAGAAGTTAGGGAAAATGGTTTCTCAGGCGAACATGACCCCTGACTCGGTGCACTTCAGGGAATCGTTGTCAAGCACCTTGATTATGGCCCTTTCGAAATCAGACATGGTCACCACGTCCCGGCTGTCACGGATGGCGAACATACCCGCCTCAGTGCATATGGACTTGATGTCCGCGCCCGTGGCCAGATCGGTCTTGCTCGCCATTGTTTCTAGGCGGATGTCATCCTCAACGCTCATGCGGCCGGTGTGGATGCGGAAGATCTCCAGCCTGGCTTCGTAGTTCGGAAGGGGGATCTCAATGATGCGGTCGAAACGACCAGGCCGAAGCAGCGCATCGTCCAGTATGTCCGGACGGTTCGTCGCCCCGATGATCTTTATATTGTCCAACGGATTGAAGCCATCCAGCTCGGCCAGCAGTTGCATCAAGGTGCGTTGTACCTCTCGGTCCCCGGAGGTCGCAACATCCAAACGTTTGGCGCCGACAGAATCAAGTTCGTCGATGAAGATGATGCTCGGAGCCTTCTCACGGGCTAGCTCGAACAGCTCGCGTACCAGCCTAGCACCCTCTCCGATATACTTCTGCACCAGTTCCGAACCGACGAAACGGATGAAAGTTGCGTTGGTGTGATTGGCCACCGCCTTTGCTATGAGGGTCTTTCCGGTTCCAGGCGGTCCTACCAGCAGCACGCCCTTGGGCGGTTCGATACCCACACGTTTGTAAAGTTCGGGCCGCAGTAACGGATCCTCAACGGCCTCTCGAACCTCTAATATCTGGTCGTCCAGGCCTCCGATCATCTCGTATGTGATGATCGGCTTATCAATGATCTCGGCGCCGGTCACGATGGGGTCCAAGGATTGCGGCAGTACGGACATCACTGCTAGGGTCTGCTTGTTAAGGGCTACCCGTGCTCCCACTATCATGTCCTCTTGCGGAACGTACTCCGATGTGGTCACTATGAAATCCGGTCCGGTGGAGCTCTTGACAATGACGCGACCGTCGATCAGCATGTCCTTTATCGAACCGATGATGAGCGGCGGGGACTTCAGGCGCTCCAGTTCTGAGCGCATGCGCTTGATCTCCTTCTGTAGTCGAAAGAGCTCGCTCTCCACATACCGTTTCTCGCCCTCCACCCTCCTGACCTCTTCCAAGAGCTCGGTGTTCTGGCGCTCCAATAATTCCAATTTCTCCACGATCTCGTTGGAGATGGATTGGTCCAGCTCTTCGTCCAACAACAGTGGCACCTTCGAGCATTGATTAAACCGTCCTCTATATTAGCATTTGCCACCCGTTCAGTGGAAATGATAAAAGATGTATCCGGTTCTCTCAGAACTGGAGGGACCCAGCATGGACTATTGTTCTATTTTTATCAAGGACGGCGGACAATATCCAGGTTCACAGATCTCATCGGTCATGCGCTTAGGGTATAGCACACGAGCGAAGATCACCATTGCCAATAGCGCGCCGGCAACCTCCATGGCCATGAAGACCAGCCCGCTCAATGGAGCGATGCCGCAGATGGCATAGGTGAACATCCTTGCCAAGGTCACGGCTGGATTGGCGAACATGGTGCTGGCGGTGGACAGCAACATGCCACCCACCACGAACGCAATGGACAATCCGGTATGGGAGCTCTTGCCCCTCACGCATCCGTAGATGACCCCTATCAGGATGAAGGTTCCCACGAACTCAGCGAAGTATTGTCCAGCGGTCATTGTGTTCTCAGAGAACGTGAGGACCACAGAATTGGTGTCATAGAACATCATGTGGGTTATGACCACTCCCATCAACCCACCCGTGAGCTGGGCTATGATGTAATATGGGGCCTCCTTCCTGGTCATCTCCCCGGTTCGGGAGAGCACCAAGGTCACCGCAGGATTGAAATGGGCGCCGGAGACCGGGGCCAGGCATTCGATGAGGGCGAAAAGCACCATCGCAACCGCCAGGGCGTTGATGAATACCGTGAGGGCTATTTCGCCTCCGAACATCTCAATGGGTAGGATGGTGGAGGATATCGCAGCGATGACCAGGAACATTGTGCCGATCAGTTCAGCAGTGAACTTCTGCTTCAGCGACTTCATTAGAAAGGCCTTGGGAAGGTTAAGGATTTTAAATATTTATATTTGATTTTAACATCAAATAATTAAGTATTAAATAACTTACAATTGTTATTGGGAACGACGCTATTGGTCAAGGGGATCGAGATGAAGGTCAGAATGATCATTATAGGGGGCTTCCTGGGGGCCGGAAAAACGACCCTCATTACGAAGCTGGCAAAGGAATTGAAAATGTCAGGTGTGAACGTCGGGATCATAATGAACGACCAGGCCGACTCCCTTGTAGACACCCAATACGCAGAGGCGTTGGGACTGACGTCCGGCGAAGTGGCCGGAGGGTGCTTCTGCTGCCAGTTCCCTGTTTTCTTAAACAAGGCGGAAGAACTTATAGACACTTCCAAATCCCAGATGTTGATCGCCGAGCCGGTGGGGAGCTGCACAGACCTCCTGGCCACGGTCGTGGCCCCTCTGCAGGTACTATATTCCGACATGTTCGAGGTCGCCCCGTTGACCATCATGGTGGACGCCATCCGGATATTGGAGGAAGGGTTCGACCGTCATTCGGTCAGTGGATACCTTAGGGCGCATCAGCTGGAGGAGGCCGAGCTGGTGGTACTTTCCAAAGCCGACCTGGTCTCTCTCGAGGATATGCAAAGGGCGGTCGAGATGGTGAGGAAGATCAACCCCGAAGCGGAGATCGTCATTCATTCCTCGGTCAACGGGCAAGGGTTCGCCGATGTCGTGGAAGCGGTCACATCCAATGTGGTGAGCACCAGGAGACCAAAGGACATCGATTACGATCTCTACGCTCAGGCGGAGGCCGAGCTGGGATGGTACAATGGAACGATGGTCTTGGACTTCGGACAGGGGATCGACTCCTACGACCTAGGTAAAAAAATACTGGAGGGTTTCTCGGCAAGATATCCCAAGGGGAACATCGCACACGCCAAGATCATGCTCTCTTCGGAGAGCAACGCACTGAAGATGTCCTCGGTAAGGGGAATGGTATCCATAGACGCCGCCAATGGCTCCCGGTTATCCGAAGGGAAGGGAAAGCTGACCATAAACGCCAGGGTGGTCTCCAACCCCGAGCTGCTCAGGAACAATATCAGGACCATGCTCAAGGAGGTGCTGGGTGTTGACGTTCTGTCCTTCGAGAGCGAGGACAGTTTCGCACCATCGCCCCCCAAGCCGTTCCACAGGATGGTCGATTGAACTTCCAGATAGTACGGAGAAAATGCTCCAGGCATATTTTCCCTGCGACCCTGACGGAACACCTTCGGCTCATGTTTAAATTATTCTTCCGGTATTAGCTCGAGTGATTGTGATGATTTGCGAAATGTGCGGGAAGGAGATGGCGAGCCTGCTGCCCGTGAGGATCGAGGGAACGATCCTGAACGTATGCCGGGACTGCGCCCGCTTCGGTGACAATGTAAAGGCTGGGAATAAGCAATCGACGACCGAACCGTCGGTGATCCAGGCACGGCTGCAGAACCGGGAGCGGAGGATGAAGACCCGGGACGTGTACGAAGGTGTGGAGGAGTCCATAGAACTGGCCGAGGATTACTCCAAGCGCATCAAGGAAGCGAGGGAGAAGCTCGGCTGGAAGCAGGAGGAACTGGCGGCCAAGATGAACGAGAGGGAAAGCATCATTCATAAGTTAGAGAGCGGAGGGATGCATCCCGACGACACGCTCATCAAGAAGGTGGAAAGAACCCTCGACATCAAGCTCAAGGAAAAGGTTCTACTTACCAAGACGGAGAAGGCTCCCAGCGGCAAGGCTTTGACCTTAGAGGATTTCATAAAGAAGAAGAAGTAAATCGTCGATCGGAGGTCAACGATAGGGTGACGCCCTGAGGAGCACGGTCGGTCCCCCTCGGTTCACTTCCGTAAAACCTCTTCCTTCACCTCTAAAAGATATTTCCCGGCGTCCACGCCGGCGTCCCGACCGATCAGGAGCGCCGCCACCTCTGCGTCTATGGACAAGTTCTCCATCACCCGATTGATACGGGATACCACTTCCCTTTTGTTCCATCCGGACTTTGCGGCGATGTCGTCGATGATAACTGAGAAGACCGGTTTCGCCTCTGTCCTTACCGGGGCGGTCTTGTCCGTTTTTGGTGATTCGACCGAAGGAGGAGGAGAATCCGGGTCGCCCAGCTCCTTGATCAGATCCTTGGTCGGCCTGTAGTTGAGCGGCACTTCTATCGACTTGTGATCAAAGGTGGGCTTGACGTATCCCTCCACGATCTCCAGAAGTCCTTTGCGTATGGCCGCTTCCATGATACGCTGGGCCTCCTTGGCCTCGATCCTTCCAGTGCCTGTGGGATCGGACCATTTCAATTCAAAGAACAGAGCGTTTATGAACTCCCGTTCGGACAGCATCTTCTTACCCTTGCGGTTGAAAACCACGGCCACGGTCCTCTGGAGCTCGCTCATCCTATCATTTTCACGAAAGGCGTGCCCCAATATAACCTTGCTCCAAGCACGATAAGATATAATATGCCTCGGCCCTTTGGCCGTATCATCAGTTCCCTCTGAACGGGCTCTTTTTTAATATGGGTATGATGGAGTACATCTATAATTTTATATAGAAGAACAAACATTCCAAGCCCGCTAGCTCAGAGCTAGGTGTCAGATTTGATTTGATACCAAGGGAGGTTAGAAGTATGGCAATGGGAAACACACCTATACTGATCCTCAAAGAGGGTTCCAAGCGTGAGAAGGGCAAGGACGCCCAATTTAACAACATAATGGCCGCCAGGGCTATTGCTGACGCTGTCAGGAGCACCCTCGGTCCCCGGGGAATGGACAAGATGCTGGTCGACTCCATGGGAGATGTCGTCATCACCAACGATGGTGTCACAATTCTCAAGGAGATAGACGTCGAGCACCCTGCCGCCAAGATGCTGGTGGAGGTCGCCAAGACCCAGGACGAGGAATGCGGCGACGGCACAACAACCGCTGTGATTTTGGCCGGCGAACTGTTGAAGAAGTCCGTGGACCTGATCGACGCGAACGTTCATCCGACAATCATCACCGCCGGCTACCGCCTGGCTGCCAAGAAGGCCCTCGAGGTCCTGGACACCGTGGCCATAAGTATCGAGCCCAAGGACCGCGCCACTTTGATCAAGATCGCCAAGACCGCTATGATGAGTAAATCCATCTCCGGCTCAAAGGAGCTAATGGCCAAGGTCGCTGTTGATTCCGTGAGCGCCGTGGCCGAGAAGGTCAACGGCAAATGGTCCGTGGACATGGACAACATCCAGATCACCAAGAAGCACGGCGGTTCCATGGACGACACCCAGTTGATCCAGGGTATCATCGTGGACAAGGAACCGGTACACCCCGGTATGCCTAAGAGGATAGAGAAGGCCAAGATCCTCTTGTTGGACGTCGCACTCGAGATCAAGAAGACCGAGATCGACGCCAAGATCGAGATCACCGACCCTACCCAGATGCACGCCTTCCTGGATGAGGAAGAGCGCATGCTGAGGCAGATGGTCGACACGATCAAGAAGGTCGGCGCAAACGTGATCTTCTGTCAGAAGGGGATCGACGATCTGGTGCAACACTTCCTGGCCAAGGAAAAGATATACGCCGGACGCCGCGTCAAGAAGGGCGACATGGAGAAGCTGTCCAAGGCCACTGGAGCGATCATCGTATCCAAGATCAACGAGCTGGAAGCTTCTGATCTGGGCAAGGCCGATCTGGTGGAGATGAAGAAGATCCAGGACGAGGAGATGACCTTCGTTACCGGTTGCAAGAACCCGAAGGCGATGTCCATCCTGATCCGCGGCGGTACCGACCACGTTGTGGCCGAGATCGAGCGCTCTCTGGATGACGCCATGAGCGTGGTCGCCATAACCATAGAGGACGGCCGCATGCTGACCGGTGGAGGATCCACCGCTGTCGAGGTCGCTCTCAGACTGAGGGAGTACTCTTCCTCCGTCGGAGGCCGCGAGCAGATCGCCATTGACGCCTATGCATCTGCAATGGAGGTCGTGCCTACCGCACTGTCCGAGAACGCTGGGCTGGACCCCATCGACATACTCATCGAGATGAGGAAGTCCCACAAGGCGGGCAAGAAGCACGCCGGTGTCAATGTCTTCACCGGACAGGTGGAGGACATGCTGGCGAACGATATCTTGGAGCCTTTCCGCGTGGGTAAGCAGGCAATCACCTCTGCCACCGACGCAGCGGTCATGATCCTGAGGATCGATGATGTCATCGCATCCAAGGGCACCCCTGGCATGAGCTCCAGGGACATGGTCGGCAAGGAAGGCTTGGGCGACACCGATTAAACGCTAATGGAGGGGACACCCCCCTCCACCAATAACTTTTTCAATTCTTACGACTAGCTAACGGGTGGTCCCTCGATGGAAAAAAGCTTCAAGGACACGCGACCCCCGAAGCCGGGGAAGGCTCAGGACGAGCCGCTCATGTCGAGCGAGGAGAAGGAACGCCTCCAGGCCGAAGTGGGGGAGGCCAAGGCCTTAGCGGAAAGGAACCTGGACCTAGCAAAGAGGATACAGGCCGAGTTCGACAATTACATGAAACGTACCCAGCGCGAGAAGGACGAGCGGGTGAAGGCGGCCAACGATAAGCTGCTCTACGACCTGCTGGGTTTCCTGGATGATTTCGAGAGGGCCTTGGCATCCAAGGGCACTCCCGAAGAGTTCAGGTGCGGTGTGGAATCGGTATATACAAACTTACGATCATTGCTCCAGTCCAAGGGACTGGTAGAGACGCCCTGCGAGACCTTCGACCCTGTGGTGCACGAGGCTTTGTGCGTCGGGGAAGGGGAAGAGGGCAAGGTCCTAGAGGTCTACCAGAAAGGTTATTACCTGGGACCTAGGGTAATTCGTTATGCCAAGGTAAAAGTAGGCAAATGTTCAGACAGAGGTGAATCAGATGGCTAAGATCATAGGGATCGATTTAGGTACCAGCAACTCGGCCGCGGCGGTCATGGAAGGCGGCAGGCCGACGATAATACCGAGCGCAGAAGGAACGAGCATCGGCGGGAAGGCGTTCCCGTCCTACGTCGCTTTCACAAAGGACAATCAGCTCCTGGTCGGAGAGCCGGCTCGGCGCCAGGCGGTAACGAACCCGGAAGGTACCATCGCCGCTATCAAGCGGAAGATGGGCACGGACTATATGGTAAAGGTCATGGGGAAGGAGTACTCGCCCCAGCAGATCTCCGCCTTCATATTGCAGAAGATCAAGAGGGACGCGGAAGCATACCTTGGCGAAGAGGTCGTCAAAGCGGTGATCACCGTGCCCGCTTACTTCAACGATAACCAGAGGCAGGCCACCAAGGACGCCGGGGCCATTGCCGGGCTGGAGGTCATCAGGATCATCAACGAGCCGACATCGGCGGCGCTCGCTTTCGGCCTGGACAAAGTCGGAACCTCCCAGAAGGTCATGGTGTTCGACCTGGGCGGCGGTACCCTCGACGTGACTATAATGGACTTCTCCGAAGGGGTCTTCGAGGTCGTGTCTACCAGTGGCGATACGCAATTGGGCGGCACGGACATGGATGAGCTGCTCATCAAGTACGCGTTGAACATATTCAAAAAGGAGAGCGGCATCGATCTCACGGCCGATAAGATGGCCATATGGAGGGTCCGCGAGGCCTGCGAAAAGGCCAAGATCGAACTTTCCACAACCATGTCCACTGAGATCAACCTGCCCTTCCTGGCCGCCGGGGACGACGGACCGAAGCACCTGGCGTTCAATCTGACCAGGGCGAAACTGGAAGAGTTGGTCGAGCCGGTGATCAACCGTTTGCGCAACCCTGTCGATCATGCCATGAAGGACTCCGGGCTCAGCGCTGACAAGATCAACTCCGTCATTTTGGTCGGAGGACCGACGCGCATGCCGGTCATCCAGAAATTCATGGAGACCATCGTGGGCAAGAAGATCCAGCGGGGCGTGGACCCAATGGAATGTGTGGCCATGGGCGCCGCGGTACAGGCGGCCGTTCTCTCCGGTGAGGTAAAGGACGTCCTTCTGCTGGACGTGACGCCATTATCCTTGGGCATTGAGACGCTGGGCGGAATAGCCACCAAGCTGATCGAACGCAATACGACGATCCCCACGCGTAAGAGCCAAATATTCTCCACCGCTGCTGAGGGGCAGACCAGCGTGGAGATCCATGTCAGTCAGGGAGAGAGGCCGATGGCCAAGGACAATACGTCGTTGGGCCGGTTCATGCTCATGGGCATCCCGCCCGCTCCCCGTGGTGTACCCCAGATCGAGGTGACGTTCGACATAGACGCCAACGGTATCGTCAACGTCAGCGCCAAGGACCTGGGGACCGGAAAGGAAGCGAAGATAACCATCACCGCCTCCACGAAGTTGGGTTCCGAGGACATCGATCGCATGGTTAAAGAGGCCGAACGCTTCGCCGAGGACGACCTGAAGAACAAGGAAAAGGTCGAGACCATCAACCAGGCCGATCAGCTGGTCTATGCCACCGAGAAGGCATTGGCCGAACTGGGCGATCAAGCGTCGAACGAGGAGCGCACCAATATCGAAACCGTATCCAATGATCTCAAAGAGGAGATCAAGAAGGGTGAGACCGCCTCCATCAAAGCGAAGATGGAGATCCTGCAGAAGGAGTTCTACGCTATCTCGGCCCGCATATACCAGAACGTGGCGCAGAAGCAGCAGGAGGCCGGCCAAGATGACGGTCAGCAGGGCGCCGCCCCCAAGGACGATAATGTGGTCGACGCTGACTACAAGATCGTGGACGACCAGTAGGCGACCCCATGGCCGAGAAGCGCGACTACTACGAGGTCCTGAGCGTAGACCGCAAGGCGAGCGAAGAGGACATCAAGAAAGCCTATCGACAGTTGGCACGCCAGTACCATCCCGACGTCACCAAGGAGGACCCCAAGGTGGCCGAGGAGCGCTTCAAGGAGATATCGGAGGCGTACGAGGTCCTGATGGACAAGGAGAAGCGTGAGCTCTTCGACAAATACGGGCACGCCGGCGTCAACAGCCAGTTCCAGGGCGGAGGCTTCAACTGGAACGATTTCACCCATCAGGGCGACGTACGCGACATTTTCGGTGACCAGGGCGGTTACGGCAATATCTTCGATATGTTCTTTGGCGGCGGACGCTCCCGTGGTCCCCATCAGGGGCAATCCCTGCGTTACGACCTGGAGATCACCCTGGAGGAGGCGGCGGACGGCATCAAGAAGGAGCTCACCCTGCCGCTGACGGTCAAATGTGACGTCTGCGCCGGTACCGGTTCAAAGAGCAAGAAGGAAGAGGTGTGCACCCATTGCGGCGGCAAAGGCCAGGTACAGAGGGTGGAACGCCGCGGCTACTCACAGTTCGTGTCCATAGGCGCTTGTCCAAAATGCCATGGCAGCGGCAAGGACATCAAGGACCCATGCCCGGAATGCGACGATGGTTGGACGCGTAAGCGACAGAAGATAGCTATCGATATCCCCAAGGGAGTGGACACCGGCATGAGGTTGAGGGTCGGAGGGGCGGGAGAGCCCAGCCCGGACAGAGGTCCGCCTGGTGACCTGTTCGTGGTCATCCACGTCAAGAAGCACAAACTGTTCGAGAGGGATGGGGCCGACCTGTTGATCGAACAGGAGATCAGCTTCCCTGAGGCGGCATTGGGTGCGGAGATGGAAGTGCCAACGCTCAAAGCGAAGGCCAAGCTGAACATTCCCTCAGGCACGCAACCAGATACGGTCTTCAAGCTCAAGGGTGAGGGATTGCCGCGCGTGGACGGCCACGGTAAAGGAGACCAATATATCAAGGTCAAGATGTCCGTGCCCAAGAAGCTGACCGGCGAGCAGAAGGACCTGCTGCGCCGGTTCGGTGAGATCGGGCCGGGGAAAAAGAGCGTGTTCGGACGGGGCAAGAGCTGACCTATGAACCTTTTTTTTTTAAAAATAGTACAGTATGAGCAACAGCAGGTGCAGTATGACGAACAGCGGCACCAGCTTGAACAGGGTCTTGCGGGTCTTGTGATGGAACAGCCTCATGGCGGTCCAGGCTCCGAAGGGACCTAGCAACGCGGCCGTCAGTAACCGCGTCTCGGAGATGCGATGCTCTCCTTTCACGGCGTTCCTCTTGTCCCAGCCATACATGGCGAACACCACCAGGTTGATCAGCAGGTAGGCGCTGATGAACCCCAGGAGCAGGACCGAGGAAATTTCCATGACCGGGCCATTGGCCCGGGGCAGTATATGGTTATTGCCTCATCTCTCGATCCCCGCGGTCAATGAACACCCTCAGTTCATCTCATCACCCCGAAGCGGTCCATTTCCTGGACCCGGTCGGGCAGCACGTTTTCAGACCCAATGTTCCGTGCTAATATATGACATTGGAAATCATTATCTTCATAATTCACTTGCCTAGAGATTGGTAAGATGACGGTAAGGTTGCCCTCATTCAAATCCACCCAGGGTTTCGACCACAGGGTCTGGACGCTGTTCTATGGGCGAATCATTTCCGCGTTAGGTTACTCAATCGTGATGCCATTCCTGGCCATCTACCTCCACGATGATCTGAAGATCTCCATGACCATGGTCGGGATCGTCCTTCTCATATCGGCCATAGTCGGATCCGTAGGGCAGATCATCGGCGGAGAACTAGCTGACATATTCGGCCGTAAAAAGATCATGGTCATAGCCATGGCCGCCCGGTCCCTTACCTTCCTGTTATTGGCCTACATAATCTCCGGCGGCGCGGACCTGATGGTCATCGCTATCATGGTCTCGATGAGCAGCCTGTTCGGTTCGCTCTTCGAACCGGCCACCAGCGCCATGATAGCCGACGTGGTGCCATCCAAGAAAAGGCTGGAAGCCTACGGGCTACTAAGGGTAGGCGGGAATCTAGGTTGGACCTTAGGCCCCCTGCTGGGTGGTCTGCTGGCCATGATATCGTTCCCCTTCCTGTTCCTCATAAGCGCCCTGGCCACCGGGACAGTGTCCTTCATAGTGCTGTTCCTCGTAGCGGAGAGCATCAGTCCCAGCAGTAAAAGGGACCACTTCTCCATCAAGGACATGGGTCGGATAAGGAACGACCATCGGTTCATAGGCTTCGCCTTCATCTCTGTGTTCCTGTTCATCATGTTCGGCCAGATGGCTTCCACCTTCGCCGTCTTCTCCACGTCCCAGGTGGGCATCAGCAGCGCCGAGCTCGGTTATCTTTACGCATTGAACGGGATCCTGGTGGTGCTGATACAGTTCCCCATAGCCCGGGCCATCAACCATTACCGCATGACCAGGGTGATAGCCTTCGGCGCGCTGCTTTATGCCGTCGGTTACGGCATCGTAGGCTTCGCTCCCGGCCTCGGCTACCTGGCCATGTGTATGATCGTGGTCACCATGGGTGAGATAATCGTCTCCCCGTCAGCGATGACACTGGTGGCCAAAATGTCTCCGGAGAAGGAAAGAGGGCGGTACCAGGGGATGTTCGGGCTGGTCAGCAACTTCGGTTTTTCTGCCGGGCCGTTCTTCGGTGGCATGCTGTACGATTCGCTCGTGAACCAACCAGTGTTGCTGTGGGCCGGGATAGGGTCCTTCGGTCTCATGGCCGCTATCGGTTTCCTGATGCTGGGTCGATGGCTTCCAGTGATGACCGATCGGGTGGACTGCGACGAATGAAGGATCAGTGCGGAAGGTACTCGATCGTCCGTCTCTCTCCATCGATGCGAGCCAGCATGCCCATACCCGCCCGGGCGTCCAGCATGGCAAAGAAAACGGTTATCCCGGTGTCCCGTACCATGCTCATCAGATCGCCTTCCATCACGGCCTCGGAGATGAGCTCTTCGTCGCCAATGCTCTCGAAACTGAATAAATAGATCAGCATTCGTTCTTTAGCGTCGCTCTTCATGAGCCGGTCCAAGGCAACGGCCACCTGTTCGCGGGTGAGGTTCAATCCCAGAATGATGATGGAATGTTCCTTTCCCTCGGAGGTCAGCACCCTGACGCATTGGTGGCTGTCGGACTCCTCCTGCACTCTGAATTCTCCTTTTATTGTCCGGGCGATCTCCGGCAGGTCGCCGTCGATCTGCAATGCCAAATACCGAGCCAAATACTGGTTCGCCAGGTCAGGAAGTTCCTCGTTCAGGAAATCCCGGCAGGTCAGGACGCACTTGTCATTGACCGTTTCTTTCAGAACCTTTCCGTCCACGTATTTCCATGCAAACCCTGCTTATTTCACCGTTGCGCCTCCTAGCACACCGATGAACGAAGCGTCTGCCCACTACGCGGTCGTCGATCGGGGCATGGTTCGGCCGGTCCTCAAGGACCAATGATTAAATCTCCGTGCGTTGAGTAATAGGTGAATGAAGATGGTGGCCGTGGTCACGGAGGACTTCCGATTCTTCTATGGGGCGGTGCGCTCCCTCAAGGAGAAGGGACAGCCGTTCATCTCCCAGGGATTCGGAGATCCACTGCCGTTGAACGTAGAGCTGGTGCTTACCACCGAAGGGGAGAGGAACCGGTTTCACGGCCGACTGGTCATTGCCAATGATGATCCGAAGCGGGCGGTGAAGACCGCCTTGGCGGTCTTGCAGGGTGGTACCTTCAACCGACTGGTAGTGGGCGTGGACCCTGGACCCAGACCGGGAGTGGCCATACTGGGAGATGGGAAAGTGCTGCTAGCGGAGACGGTCCTTTCTCCGGAGGAGGTCTGTCCATTGGTGGAGGACTATCTCTCTCTGGTCAGCACGAACGAGCTGGTGCTGAAGGTCGGCCACGGTGATCATACCAACCGGGACCGGGTGGTGAACTCCCTCTGGGGCATCACCTGCAACATCGAGATGGTGGACGAAACATCGACCACTAAAAGTACGGACCGGTCGGACGCGGACGCGGCCATCACCATCGCCCGGAGCAGGGGGCAGCTGCTTCCTTTCCGTCCATTGGTCAGGCCTACGCCGGGCGAGCTTCGGGAGATCCAGCGGCAGAGCCGCATCAAGAGCCACGGGGCGATCACCATCTCAACGGCACTGGCCCGAAAGGTGGCCTTGGGAACGATCGATCTGGAACTGGCCATAGAAGAACAGAAAGGGAAAAGGGTTTCAGAGGTAAACTCTGGAGAATGAAGGCACGCGAGCCAATACCATTCCCTGTATTTCGATCGGCTCCAAACGGATGGCCAGCTTTACGGCCTCCTGCAACTTCCACTCATTGTCGGCATAGATGGTGAAGATGGTCTCTCCCTTGTCCACCTTATTGCCCACCTTCTTGCTGATGACCAGTCCTGCGCCCTTGTCCTTGGGCGAACCGGCCGTTCGGGCGATGCGTACCAAGGCCTTGTTCAGGATGGCCCCGACGTAACCGGACTGCTTGGCTATGACGTCCACGTTGAACTGTCCCACCTTGATGTCCGAGGACTTGATGTCAGGGTTTCCGCCTTGGGCCTCCACGATCTCGCGGAACTTCTTCAAGGCCCTGCCGCTCTCCAGCAGCTGGCGCGCCTTCTCCACGCCCTGGTAATCTCCACCCATCTCAAAGAGCATGCCGGCGATGCTGACGGTCTTTTCCACCACGCTGTTGGGCGTCTTGGCCCCTTCCAGGATGGACATGGCCTCGATGGACTCCAGCGCTGGACCTATGGCCCTTCCCACCGGCTGTCCGCCGTAGGTGATGGCGCACTCCACCTTGATGTCCAGTTGTTCCCCCAGCTGAATAAAGTCCCGGGCGTAGATCTTGGCCTCCTCCATGGTAGGCACCTTCGTCCCCGCTCCCATGGGAATGTCGATTACCAGGAAGTTCGCCCCGACCGCCTTCTTCTTGGACATGACCGAAGCCAGCAGCTGCGCGTGCGGATCTATGCCCAAGGGGTACTCGGCCTTGATGATGAGATCGTCCGCCGGAGCTAGGTTCAACGAACCACCCCATGCGAACACCCCGCCGACCTTCTCGGTAATGGTCTTCAATTGCACTGGCGTAAGCGCCACGTTGGCGAACACCTCGACGATGTCCGATGTCCCAGCGGCGCTGCTGATGGCACGTGAGGATGTCTTGGGGATCTTGCAGCCTGCGGCGGCGACTATGGGGACGACGAGCAAGGTGATCTTGTTCCCCGGGCAACCACCTACGCTGTGGAAATCGTACACCGGGCCGTCGTCGAAGCTGATGGTCTCCCCGGTGGCCACCATCGCTTTCGTCAGATCGGCCGTCTCACGTAGGTTCATCCCCCGGATGTACAAGGCGGTGACGTACGCCGAGAGCTCGATGTTGGATAGCGTCCGGGAGGAAATGTCGGTGATGAGGGTGGTTATCTCCTCGGTGCTCAGTTCCGCACCGTCCATCTTCTTGCGTATGTATTCCACGGACTCGGGCTTACTGGAAGCAATTACATCCACCGTCTCCTTGTCCTCGGCACCGATGGTATGGAAGGTCGAGCCTAGGAGTCCGATCTCCCCTTTCTTCACCACGGTGTCGCTGGTGGTGACGATGGCCACGGTGGTCTTTCCCTCATGACCCACCTTGACCCGGTCCCTCTCTCGTAATCCCAGCTCGGCACAATCGAAGTCGTGCATCACGACGGATATCTCCCCGGTGTCCACGTCCACGTATTTCGCCTTAAGCTTCATGCTAATCCCCACTTCTTCAGTGCCTCGGCCAGTTCTACGTGGTCCTTGGCGTAAACGTCCAACGGGATGTCCACGGCCGCAGCGTCTACGGCCTGGGCCATGGCTCGGGCGCCTCCACGCACTCCTCGGGGGTGACCGGACACACCGCCGCCAGCCTGGATCTGCAGGTCCATTCCCGCCATCTCCACCAGCTTCTTGATCATGCCCGGTTGCACTCCACCGGACGCCACCGGCATCACTCTCTTGTAAGGCAGGTCCTTGGTCAGGCAGATGTCCTTGTTGGCCAGGTCCTCTTGGGCCCCGCCCTTCATCTTGCCGACGCCGAAGGTCCCGACATGCAAGGCATCACCCCCCACCATCCTGGCCAGGGTGGCGAACACGTTCATGTTTATGCCGTGCTCCGGATTCCTGGTCATGGCCCCGTGCATGGTGCGGTGCACATGTATGGGTAATTTGATGGAAGGGTCCTCGGCCAGCACCTGTATGGCGCCGAAACCGCAGGTCAGCACGTCCACCATTAGTTGGCTGGCACCCAGTTCCTGTGCCCTTTCAGCCACCTCTAGGATCTGATGTCCGTTGGTGCTGATGTTGATGGCGTGTATCATGACGTGACCGCTATCGCTCCTCACCCGGTCCAACGCTTCCGCGATGGCCACGACCCGGTCCTCCAGGGGACAGAACTTCTGGTTGCTCAGGGTCTCGTCGTCCTTCCCGTTGGTGAGGCCGCCCATGCCCGCTTCATAGACGTAATCGGCGGTCTCTTTCGGTGTCAGTCCGATCTTCGGTTTCACTATGGTACCCACCAATGGCTTGGTCGGGCGTTTGAGTATTGAGCGCAGGCCGTCCACTCCGAACTTCGGCCCTTTGAACTCTTTTAACATGCATTTCGGGAAGATGACATCCTCCAATCGTACTCCCTGCAGGGCATCCAGGCCGAACAGGTTGCCCGCAATGATGCTCAATATCTGCGGTACACCTCCGATGTCCAGGCTGAAATCCTCGACCGGGAAGGCGATGGAAGTGACGTTGCCGTCTATGGCGATGACCTTGCCGCTGCGTTTCAGGAAGTTATCCTCGTTCAGGGTCGATAGCTTGGTCCAGGTACCGGTGGACTGTTCGGTGGCGATGGCCGCTGCCGCCGTCGTCATCTTAAGGTCGGTCTTGACCTTGTATTTGCAGATCACGTGCGAGTCAAAATCGATGGCTTCGTTCAAATGTAAGTATCTTTCTTCGTATTCCATATGATCAATCCTCGTAGAAGATGAACTCCTGTCCCAGTTCCTTGATTATTACCTGATAGGCAGCATAGGGTGGGATGACCCCGATCTCGGTCACGATCGAGTCGATGTATTCCGGCGGAGTGGCGTCGAAGACCGGGTTGAACACTCTGACCTGAGGCGGGACCTCTCCCTCCTTCACCACTTCGGTGGCGTCCCGCTCCTCGATCTTTACCAATTCTCCGTAAATGGTCCTAGGGGAGAACTTGAACGTCTCCGCGCATACGGTGAACGGGACGCGCGCCTCATGGGCCGCCAATGCCACCTGCGACGTCCCTATCTTGTTGATGACCGCCCCGTTGGAGGCGATGGTGTCTGCCCCGACCAACACCAGGTCGATGTCCTTCATGACATAGCGAACGGCGGAATCGATGATGATGGTGACCGGTATACCTAACTTCGCCAGGTCGTTGGCGGTGAGCACCCCCTGTCTCCACGGTCGAGACTCTGTGGCGTAGACCTCGAAGCGCTTGCCCTGGGCCCAGGCCTCCGCCATGACGGCGATGGCCGCTTTGCTGTTACAGTGTGTGAGGACCTTATCGCCTTCCCTGATGCGGTTGGCCCCCAGTTTGCCGATGGTCTTCAGAGCGTTCTTGGAGCGCCGTATGAACCGATCGGCGTTCTCCCCCACCTTGGTCCGATACTCCTCGGCCGTGATCAATTTGGAGGTGTCCTTGAAGACGTACTGCACTCCGTTCCAAAGGGATATGGCCGTCGGTCGAGAGGCCAATAGCGCATCCCTTCCCTTCTCCAATCGGGAACGCATCCCCTGCAGGTCCTGACCTGGATATGAATCAACATCCTCCTTCAGGGCCTGGGCCGCCCGTCGGGCGATCTCCGCCGCCCCGCGAATCTCCATGGTGCGGATACGCTCCGCGATATCCTCGGCCGACATCACGTAAGTATCAACCATTCTCCCAGATATAAGTTCGGTGCCCAGCATCACAGGCCCAGACGTTTTCGCAAACCGTCCCAGGATAGAGCGTTCAATACCAGTTCCTTAGGTACCCATCCCCGGCGGGCGGTGGCCACGCCGAAAAGCATGTAATCAAGCTGTCTCACATTGTGGGCGTCGGTGTCGATGCTCAAGGTGACCCCTCTCTGCGTGGCCATGGCGCAATAGATATCGTTCAGGTCCAGCCTCTCAGGGAAGGAGTTGACCTCCATCGCGACGCCGTTGTCCTTGGCCGCCTGGAGCACCGCCTCCATATCGAACTGGTACCCTTCCCTCTCTCCTATGATCCGACCAGTTGGATGGGCCAGTATGCGCACGTGCTCGTTCGAGATGGCCGTCAACAGCCTCTCGGTCATCTCTTCCGGGGACATCTTGAACCGGCTGTGCACCGCAGCCACTACAATGTCCAGTTCCTCCAGGACCTCTGGTGGATAGTCCAAGCCTCCTTTTTCGTCGATCTCCACTTCCGCCCCGGCCATCAGGTGAATGTCAGGATACCTTTCCCCTGTTTCCCGCACCAAACGGATGTTCTCCTGCAACCGCTCCACGCTGAGCCCGTTCCCCACCTTCAATGATCGACTATGGTCGGTGAACGCCAGGTACTCATACCCTTTTCCCAGGGCGGCCTCGGTCATGGCCTCCATGCTGTCCACTCCATCACTGGCCTCGGTATGAGTGTGCAGATCGCCCCGGATATCCGAAAGCTCCAGTATGTGCGGTATCCGTCCTTTACGCGATAGGTCGATCTCTCCCCGGTCCTCCCTCATCTCCGGAGGTATCCACTGCATGTCCAGGACGGAATATACGCCCTCTTCGGTCTCTCCGGCCACCTTCTCTCCGCTCTCCTTGTGATATACGCCGTACTCGTTGATCTTGTATCCGAGATCGATGGCCAAAGAGCGCAGCGTCACATTATGCTCCTTGGAACCGGTGAAATACTGTAAGGCCGCCCCATAGCTGGACGGTTCCACGACCCTCATGTCCACCTGCACTCCGTCCACTAGGCGTATGGAGGTCTTAGTGGGTCCTCTCAAAAGCACCTCCTCTGTCTGAGGGTAGGAGATGAACGTATCCATCGCCCGCTGCGGATCATCGCTCCCCACCAATATGTCGATGTCGCCGATGGTCTCCTTCATTCGACGCAGGCTGCCGCCCAGGCTCACCAGTGGGAATCCGTGGGAACGTATGTGCTCCTCCAACGCCTTTCCTCGAGGATAGGCGTAGCCCAGGAGCGTTCGTCCTTGTCCGGACTCTAGGAACCTGATGCCTTTCAAGATGTTCTCCTCGGTCCTCTCCCCAAAACCTTTCAGCCGCCTGATCCGGTGCTGCTCCGCTGCTAGTCTGAGGTCTTGCAGGTTTGTCACCTTCAGGTCCTTGTACAAGCGTCCCGCGGTCTTCGGTCCAACGTCGGGCACCCGCATCACCTGCAGCAGTCCGGCAGGGAACTCGTTCCTCAGGTCCTTCAAATATTGTAATTCCCCGGTCCGAACGATCTCCACGACCTTGTCGTGGATGGCCTTGCCTATCCCAGGGACCTGGGCCAGATGGCCGCGTATATAGAGGTCTTTCACATCCGCGGTCAGGGATTCTATCTCCCGGGCAGCCCTCCTGTACGCCCGGACCTGGAAGAAGGAGTCCTCCTTCAATTCAAGAAGGTCGGCCACCTCGTCCAGTATGGCCGCGACCTTGACATTGAGCTCCACTTACTTCCTCAATCCTCCCGGCGACATACCCAGCGGCACTCCTGGTCGCCGGCGGTCATCTTGTGGGTCTGACACCACTCGAACTCCGGATTGATGACCTCGCAGAAGCCGTCGACGAACTGACCGAAGATGGTGCACAATTCAGGGGATTGGTCTGAAAAGGGGCATTCCTTGGCGACCTTGATGACCGATGACGGGGTCTTCTCCACGATCTCACCGCGCACGCCCAAGGCTCCTTCCCAAAGGTCGATGAGGGAGGAGATGGCGATGCCGTCCCTCTCCACTATCTCATGTTCTTCCAAGGCACTCGCGCCCGCCTTTTTCCCCCCCAGACGCATTAGCGGCCCCATCAGTTCCAGGGTCCTCTCCGAACCATAGCTGGAAACCATCTCGCTCACGGCCGAACCTAGGAACTGATGTAGGATCTTCTTCATTGGTTCGGAATTGTTGCTCAATACCACGGCCTTTATCACGGTGCACCACCAGATGGTGATGGCTTCCTTGGCCATGTTCTCCATCTCCTCCCTGGTCAACATCACGTCCTTGTTCGTCATGATCGAGTCCTCAACGGGGCCTCACCCTTGCCCCGGGTACTCTATCATCCTCACTACTTACAATTTTTTCCCCGTTGGCCGATGTTCTTAAATGGCTATGTCACGCATAATAATCCCTGATGTCCATGGGCGAGGATAATCCTTATCATAACGCTGTCAGGCACGTAGAGAAGGTGGGTGCCATGTTGGAGTTGGATTCCCAGGTGATCGACCGTCTGAAGGTACCCAAGAGGACACTGGAATGCAATTTCCCGATCAGGATGGACGATGGCAGCGTACGCAATTTCACAGGATACCGCGTACAGCACAACTCGGTCCGTGGTCCTTTCAAAGGGGGGATACGTTACCATCCCGGGGTCACGCTGGACGAGGTCAAAGCTCTGTCCATATGGATGACCTGGAAATGCGCCGTGGTCGGGGTGCCGTTCGGCGGAGCCAAAGGGGGGGTGATCTGCGACCCCAAGGCATTAAGCCTGGGAGAGCTGGAGCGCCTAACGAGACGGTTCACCTCAGAGATCGTTCCCATCATCGGCCCTGACGTGGACATTCCGGCCCCGGACATAGGGACCAACGCTCAGGTCATGGCCTGGATCATGGACACTTACTGGGCTTTGACCGGGGACTGCTCGTTGGCTGTCGTCACCGGGAAACCGTTGGAGATCGGAGGCTCTCTGGTGCGGGAAGAGGCCACTTCCCGAGGCATCATGGACGTGATCTCCGCCGCGTTCCAGGAACGCAGAATGGACATCAATGGAGCTAGGGTGGCGATCCAGGGCTTCGGTAACGTGGGTTATAACGCGGCTCGTCTGTTATATCAGGAGATGGGCTGCAAGATCATTGCCCTGAGCGATTCCAGTGGTGGGATATCCTCCCCTGATGGGCTCGACCCTCTGAAGGTTTATGATCACAAGCGGCGCACTGGCTCGGTCCAAGGGTTCGAGGGCGCCCAGGACATCAGCAACGAGGAACTGCTTGAAATGGACTGCGAGCTGCTGGTGCCCGCGGCATTGGAGGACGCCATCACCTCCCGGATCGCTGAGAACGTAAAGGCGAGAATGGTTGTGGAAGGGGCCAATGGACCGACCACCCCGGAAGCGGACGAAATATTGTTCCAGCGGAACATACCATTACTGCCGGATATATTGGCCAACGCCGGCGGGGTAACCGTGAGCTATTTCGAATGGACCCAGGGCCTGCAGAGGCTGTTCTGGACAAAGGAAGAGGTACGCTCCCAATTGAAGGAAAAAATGACCGTGGCATATGAACGGGTGTCCGCCATGGCAGAAAAGGAGAAGGTGAACATGCGAACCGCGGCCAACCTGCTAGCCTTGCACGATGTGGTCAAGGCCATGGATATCAGAGGATTGTTTCCTTGATAATTAATAACGAAACATAATATATGATCAAAAACAAAATAAAATTAAAGGAACGTGATCACAATGGACGATGAGCACATAATATACATCGGCAAAAAACCGACAATGAACTACGTGCTAGCGGTGGTGTACCAGCTCAACAGCGGGATCCCCAATGTGACCGTCAAGGCCCGAGGCAGGGCCATCAGCAAAGCGGTCGATGTGGCGTTAATAGTCAAGGACCGATTCGTTCAGAACAGTGAGATACAGAGCATCACGATCAACACCGAGGTCCTGGAAAACTCCGATGGGCAACCTACGAAGGTCTCCTCCATCGAGATCCCCCTGATCAGATCCTAGGACATCTCATTTTCGAACAGGTGCAGATCGTTCCCGGAAAAGCTCTTCGGTTCGTAGGGGAGCAGGAGCATTGAGTTGGCCTGATAAACATCATCCTTGAGCTTCTGGGCGATCTTCAGGAAGGAGCGGAAATCGGTATTGGTGACTATGAAGGTCATGCCGTCCAGTAAAATGACCGAGCTATTGCCCTTGTTCTTGGCCAAGAAGTTGCGGATGGCGGTCTGCATCTTGGCCGTCTCCGTGGGCTGCAGGTATTCATCTGGGTCCTGGTCCCCGGCATTGGGGTCGGCCTTGGTCAACCATAGCACGGAACATTCCTTGTCCACGATCTGTCGCACGTCCTTGGGGCTCATGCGGGTGATGCACAATCCTTGCCATCCCTCCCTAAGCAGGTCTCGAAAGGCCTCTAACCCTTCCCGATTGTTCTCACCCTTGAGCAGAACGGTCTTCCCCGGTCCGGCCTCTTGTCGGGTGATGGTGAGCTGCGGTTCCTCGGTAAAGCTCACTCCCAGTTCCCGTTCTATCTGCTTGCGCCGATGGACGACCTTCTTGGATATGCCATTCTTCTGGTTCTTGGCCAGGAGCTGTATCTCAGTACTGTTGTAATTCTTGCGACAGGTGAGGCTGAGCAACTCTTCCAGAGATTCCCTGAGGCCTTCCTCATAGCCTTTCAGGTACCCGTCAGCATATTCTTTGGTCAACCCATCCCTCACCTCTATATGATTGGCAGCGATAAAATAATTATCTAGTGATATCAACAAACAATTTTTATCCCGCCGACCGAATGGGGGGGCATGCGCGGTGGGATTCGCTTCCGGGGGATCAAGTCCACCCCCAAGAACCTGGAGAAGGAGTTACTGGCAACTTCAAATAAATTGGCCGATGACCCCTCGCTCATCATTCCCAAATGTATGGACGAAAGCCGTCGCTGCCCCTTCATCAAGATCGAAAAGAAGTTGCAGAAGGTGTTAAGATACAAGGACGACCCGGACCGGCTGGTCAAGTTAGCCAGCACGGGAGATCAGTTTATAAGGGCGTACGCTGCCACCATCTCATTGGCCGCCTCCGGAAAACTACCATACCTGATGAGCACGGAGCTTCCAATGGGGCAGGTCTCCTTCGCCATGCGGGGAAAGGTCGATCGGGAGAAGCTCATCGGCTTGCAGCACTTCGATGATCCGGACCTCAGGCTATTGGCATACTGGGACATCGCCCGCTCGGAGAAGGTCCACATTTACTCGACCGAAAAAGGTCTTTTCTGCTCGAACGAGGGCCCCAAGGCCCCAGCGGAGTACGTACAGGAGATGATAGGCAGCCTTCCCTATCGGTCGGTCGATGGGTCCTGCGGACACGATGACCGACCCGCGGTCCGCATTCGCTGGGTCTCCGCCGGGAAGGAGGTTCGGGTCTGCGCGGAATGCGCCTCCGACGTAAACACCGCCCACCATCTCATGGGTCGGGTAGCCGCTCCTGATCCATTCGATGACCTCCAGGTAAGCGTGGAACACACCTATATTGGAGGACGACCGGAATGTCAAGGGGAGTTCGCCACACCGAAGACCTTGATCCAAAGTTATGTTAAAGGTGACATTGACGACGCTGAGCTCATCTCCTCGCACATCACTGAAAAGGGTAAATGGATCCTTTCCAAGGGACAGGTGTACGTTCTAGGTCAGGAGTGCTTCGGCCGGGACGGGAAGGCCTTCCTGCAAGCCCTGAAAGGTAGCGACCTCGAAAGAGAGGCTCTGCAGGCGGTCATCGCCAAGGACGTCCCCCTGGTCTCTGATCAGAACCAGGCCGGCAAGGTCATTGCCGAGGTGTGGGAGGAGCAAGGGCGGGTGATGCTAAAAGCAGTCTCGGACGAGGAGATCGCTTTAAAAGTGATAGGATCGGCCGACCTAACCCCTGGTCAAATGCTGATCGAGGCTCGACGCCTTCTGCAAGAGCGCGAAACGCTGTCCGCCATGCCGAACTACGAACAATTAGGGTCACTTGGGCAGCTGGCAGACTCACTGGCCCGGGCGTTCAAGCTGGAAGGGGCGGCGGCCATGCTCAGGCTCATCGAGAGGACCGAGAAGGAACACCGCTGTCGGACGCTGTGCTATGCCTTCCTGGAGGCGACCGGCGAGGCGCATTCTCACAAATGGCAGTTCACCAACGAGGAACGAGAATACGGAAAGCACCTCAGCTCTCATGCTAGCTCCATGATAAACTCCTTCGGCGAGGATTACCACCAAGCCCTTGTAGGACTGCTGCGGGACGTCGGATCCGATGAGACCCCGGTCAAAAGACCTTGATATCCACTACCATATGGGATATGGAAGGGGCGTAGGCTTTGACCTCTCTGACCTGTAGCACATCAAAGGGGCGGCCGCAGGATCCTTTCCGCAGATTATCGATCAACCCCTGTGGGATACGATCGATGGAACAGGTATCCTGATAGTGGATGATGCCTCCTTCCTTCACCAGGTTGAACGCCTTGGGCAAGAACTTCCAAGTAACGTTCACATAGCCCATGACCACCCGGTCGGCGAAGCGCTCCCCCGGCAGGTCCCGATTGTCGCCCTGAAACACCCGCACCCTATCCTCGACACCGTTCAACCTTATGTTCCGCTCCAGGAAGCCGACGGCCACCGGATTGATCTCGCAGGCCACGACCTTCTCTGCCCCCGCCTTGACGGCCAGGGGCAAGGTGAAATAGCCTATCCCCGCGAACATGTCCACGACGGTCTCACCACGGCAGTCCAACGCCGCCATGCGCTGCTTCTCGTCGAAGTTGCCCGAAGAGAACATGACCTTGGTCGGGTCCAGGCAATATTGGATTCCGGATTCCAGGTGGGTGGTCTCCGTATCAGTGCCGTATACCAGCTCCACGTCCGGTCGTCGTTCCGTTCCGGTGATGATCCCCTTTTCCAGCAGCACAGCCTTGGCCCGTAGCACCCTGGCGTAGGCTTCGGCCACCACCATCCGGTGGGGAAGCAGATCATGGGGCAAGCGGATCACCAGAACGTGGCCCAGCCGTTCATACTTGTCCGGAAGCAGTCTCAACAGCTCCGGTGGCAGGTCCAGGAGTTCGGCGATGCGCTCCTGGGGAGGGCGATGACGGTCCTGCCTTTCCAGCTCGGCTTCGACCACCGGGTACCGGGGAAGGGGGTTCTCTCCCTTCAGAGGGAGCAGCACCATATCTCCCGTACTTCCCGGTTTCCATTCCAGGTCCAGCTGGCGCGATCGGTTCAAAAGGTCCTTGGCCTGGTCGGCCTCCAGCTTGGGGACCCGCAGGGCTTTCACCGGCTCACCGCCTCAGCAAACGGAGCAGGAGCAAAGGGGAAAATGCCAGTAGTGAAGGGGATGCCTTCAGCACCCGGGGCGCCAACGCCGTCGGATAATCGATGTCCCCCGTAGCAAGTATGCGGGTGACACTTTCCCGGTCCAGTTTACCCCCCACATTGTCTAGGTCTCGGTCGGTCATGCTGGCGAAAACCCTTCGCACCCTGTACGATCTGCGAAGCTCGTTCCCGAAGACCAACTTCCACTGTCGTTCGTAATCGGAAAGACGCTTCGCGGAGAGGTCATTGCTCTGGAAGGCCTCTTTGAGAACGTCGGCGGCCATTCTCCCCGCGGTCATACCAGTGAAAAGTCCCCCTCCGCTCAGCGGTTTGGCCATGCCGGCAGCGTCTCCGGCTATCAGTACGTTATCAGCATAAGTGTGCTTAAGATGCCCCAGGGGAATGACGCCAGAATAGGTGCGCACCCTTTCCGCATCGTTCCATTCGTTCATCTGTAATAGTTCGTTAAGAAATTTTTGCGGCGTTCCATTTTCAGGAGAGATACAGAGGCCTACCCGTGTCAGATCGCCGCAGGGAATGGCCCAGGCGAAGAACCCTGGAGCGACCTTTCGGCCTAGGAACACCTGAGCGCAATGCTGATCGTCAGCTTTCATGCGCAGGTCCACCTCGATGCCTCGTACGACCTCCTTGGCCCTTCCCAAACCTAATTGGGAGGCGGCATTGGAGCGGAAACCGTCGGCGGCCAACAGTGCCCGGCAGTCCACATTTCCATCGGATAGCGATGCGGTGATGCCGTCCGCCGACCGTTTCACTGACAGGCAGCGGTGGGAGGTAAGCACTTCCGCCCCGGCCTTGATCGCCCTCTCCGAGCACCTGCGGTCGAACTCTCCCCGGTCCACGACCACCGCCTTGACCTCCTCTCCCTGCAGGGACAATGTCCTTCCCCCAGGAAAATGCAGGCAGGCACCGTTGATGTGGTTGATGATGGTGTCATTGGCCGAGGCCAGCTCTACAACGCGAGGTGTGACCAGTCCGGCGCACTGCACCGGTTCACCTACACGGGGGTGCTCTTCCAGCACCTTCACGTCCAGAGACTGGGCCAAGGAGGTGGCGGCAATGCAGCCGACCGGTCCCCCTCCTATCACCAGTACGTCGCAACGCATTGCCATTTGAAGAGGAGCGGCCTATATCAATCTTTTCGAATTGGTCGAATCGATGAAATAAAAATGGAAAAAGGGTGAAGGGCAGAACGTCCCTTCACTTAAGTCCACCAGAGACCTTCTCCCAGTCCTTCAGGAAGCGTTCGATGCCGATGTCCGTCAGCGGGTGCTTGAACATCTTCTTGAGCACATCGAAAGGTATGGTGGCGATATGCGCCCCCATGCGGGCCGATCGGGTCACGTGCATGGGGTCCCTGACACTGGCCACGATGACCTCGGTGTCGTAATCGTAGTTGTCCAGTATGTCCATGATCTCCGAGATGAGGCTCATGCCGTCCTGACCTACGTCGTCCAATCGCCCGACGAAGGGCGAGACGTATCTGGCACCGGCCTTGGCCGCCAGCAGCGCCTGGTTGGCCGAGAATATCAGGGTCATGTTGACGTTCACGCCCTCGTTGGCCAACAACTTGGTGGCCTTCAGACCCTCCTCGGTCATAGGTACCTTGACGACTATGTTTTCGTTGACCGCGGCCAGCTTCATTCCCTCGGAGAACATCCCCTCGGACTTCAGACTGATGACCTCCACGCTTATCGGTCCGTCCACGACCTCGCAGATCTCGTTGACGATGGTGGCGAAGTCCTTTTTCTCCCTGGCGATAAGGCTGGGGTTGGTAGTTACGCCGTCCAAGATGCCCCAGGAGTTGACCTCCCGGATCTGTTCGATGTTGGCAGTGTCGATGAATATCTTCATTTCTTTCTCTCCATGACCTTGATGGCAGCGGCGACCACTTCCTTGGCGCTCATGCCGTACTCCCGCATCAGTTCGTCGCTCTCGCCCGACTGACCGAAGACGTCCTGCATGCCCACCCTCTCCATTGGAACGGGGTATGATTCAGCCAATGCGGCGGCGACCAGTGTACCCACGCCGGAGACGATGTTGTGCTCCTCCGCGGTAACGACCGCACCGCAATCGCGGGCGGCCTTGCTCAATGTGATAGTGTCCAAAGGTTTAATGGTGCTCAGATCGACCACCCTTACCGATATGCCCTTTGCGGCCAATGTTTCCGCCGCTTCCAAGCAGGCGGCCACCATTTGCCCGGTCCCGACCAGCGCCACATCGTTGCCGTCGCGAAGAACTGAAGCCTTTCCCACCTGGAAATTATCGTCCTTGGGGGTCACGATGGGAACGTCGCTGCGCCCCATGCGCACGTAGCACGGTCCGGGGCGGTCGGCTATGACCTTGATCGCCCGGTAGGTCTCCGGGCCATCGGCCGGAACTATGACCGTCATGTTGGGTATGGCGTTCATCAAGGCGATGTCCTCCATGGTCTGGTGGGAGGCTCCGTCCCCGCCCACGGTAATACCAGCATGCGAAGCGACGATCTTCACGTTCAGGTTAGGATAGGCAATGGACTGCCTCACCTGGTCGTAGGCCCGTCCAGTGGCGAACACGGCGAAGGAAGAGGCGAACACGGTCATACCTCCCACTGCAAGACCGGCGGCGGTGCCCATCATGTTCTGCTCGGCGATGCCGCAATTGAAGAAGCGCTCCGGAAAGAGCTTCCCGAACTCCGCCGTGCGGGTGGATCCAGAAAGGTCCGCGTCCAGGACCACGATGTCATTCCTGATCTTGCCGAGCTCGACGAGCGCCTTGCCGTAGTTCTTGCGCTGAGAATCGTAGGACCAGTTCACGCCGATCCCCCCAGTTCGCGCATGGCCTGTTCATACTCCTTTTCATCGGGGGCCTTCCCGTGGAAGCCCACGTTGTTCTCCATGAAGGACACTCCTTTCCCCTTCACCGTCTTGGCCACGATGACAGTGGGAGAGCCGCTATGTTCCATGGCCATCCCTATGGTGTCCAGCACCTGCCACATGTCATTGCCGTCCATGAAGAGCACGTTCCATCCGAAGCTCTTCCATTTGTCACCAAGAGGTTCCAGGGCCATGACCTCTTCCGTCCGGCCATCGATCTGCAGGCCGTTGCGATCGATGATGCAAATGACATTGTCCAGGTGGTTGTGGGCGGCGAACATGGCCGCCTCCCAGATCTGACCTTCGGCCATCTCACCGTCGCCGCAGAGACAGAACACCTTGCGGTCCAGTCCCTGCAATCTCAGGGCGAGCGCCAGTCCGTTGGCCACGCTCAGTCCCTGACCCAACGATCCGGTGGACATCTCCACTCCAGGCGTCTTGACGCGGGAAGGGTGGCCTTGCAGCCGGGAATGCAGCTTGCGCAGGGTGATCAGCTCTTCCGTGGGGAAGTAGCCACACTCGGCCAGGGCGGCATAGTAGATAGGGGCGGCGTGCCCCTTGGACAATATGAAATGGTCTCGGTCCAGGGAAGAACCGCTTTCCGGGGAATGATCCATTATCTCGAAGAACAGGGCGGTCACAATATCGGCAGAGGAGAGCGAACCTCCGGGATGTCCAGATCCAGCAGCGTGGATCATACGGATGACGTGACGGCGCAACAATTCGGCCTTCTTCTCAAGCTCTTTGACGGTTTTCTCGTTAAGGTCATGCAAAGTAAAGCACCTAAAGGGATGGGGGTTACCCATTATCCTAACATGACTTAAAAATATTTTCCACCGCACCCGTTCTTTAACGTTCCTTTTTTTACGGTTACACGAAGAAATAAAATAATCTAATGGCGACAGTATGGATAGATCATGGTGTTCGAAGTGCCGGTCCAAGGGAACGTCCGCTTGGCCACGATGTTGGAAAGGATCAACGCGGACGAAGAGCTCAAAGCGCTTTGGAAAGCATCCAATATCAACGCCATCGACCGGCTGGGATTCAGTGATCACGGTTCCACCCACGTGCGCATCGTAGCCCGCAACGCCCTGAAGATGCTCAGGCTGCTGGTGGGGAGCGGCCGTTCCCCCGGGGTGGTACAGAACTACGGACTGACGGTGGAGGACGCCGAACTGGTGGTGGTCTTGGCTTCGGTGACGCATGACATCGGCCTATCGGTGCACCGGGAGAACCACGATGAGTTCTCGATCGTCCTGGCCGGGCCAATACTGCGCCGTCTGTTACAGGGAATGTATACCGAGCCTTCACTGACGTTCATGGTGGCGGAGATAGAACATGCCATGATATCTCATCACGAAGGTTTTGTCCCCTATACGATGGAAGGGGGGGTCGTCCGGGTGGCCGACGCCCTGGACATGGAGAAGGGAAGGGCGAGGATCCCCTTCGCCAGTGGAAGTGTGAACATCCACTCCGTAAGCGCTCTGGCCATCGATAAGGTAAGGGTGATCAAAGGAGAGGAGCGCCCTATTCTCATCGATATAGACATGAACAACTCCGCTGGGATCTTTCAGATCGATGAACTGTTGAAAGAGAAGATCGCCCGCTCCGGATTGCGGGACCTCATCACCGTGGAGGTCCGAGTGCCGGGGGCGGAGAACAGTATCGTTAAGGGGTTACGCCTCTAATCGTTCTCGATCCTAGGCGCCAGCAGGTATTTCACTTGACCATTGCCCGAGGCTATGTCGAACTCCAGTTTGACCGGCAGGTCGTTGCCCAGGTTGATATTGACGTTGGTGCCACTGGGAATGGCCTTGATCATGTTGGAGAAGTAGTCCATTGGGAAAAGGGAGCGGATGCTCTCCGAGCACTGCAGATCAACCAGAAGGGCCTTGGGCAGTTTTAGACTGACCGAATCGGTATCTCCCTCTGACACCATCTCGAACCCATCGGTGTTGGCCATCAGTGCCACGTGGTCTGAGATGCTCTCGGCGGCCTTGATGCCCCTCTGCAGCTCATCCACGGTGACCGTGATGCGTGCCGGAAGGGTCAGGTTGGGAACTTTGGGGTCGCTCATACCCTCGGTACTGACAAGGTTCATGCGGCGGGTGATGTTACCCACCATGATGATCAGACGGCCACGCTCTTCGTCCTGGCGCATCTCGATCAGATCTCCTGATCTGGAGAGTCGAAGAACTTCCTTCAGTTTGTCCAGGTCCAATCCCAGGTCGATCTCAGTGGCGGAGAATTGCTCGAACGCGTCCTTGTTCAAGGTAAGATCTATCATGGCCACATGCGCGGGGTCCACGGCCTTTAACACAATGCCGCCCTCCCCGATCTTGAACTTGGCTTCATCGATAAGTGTGGATACGACGTCAACAACCCCTTTGAGGGTCTCTGCTTTTAACTTCGCCTGAAACATTGGGTCCCCTTCCACACAGTAAAGTTATGTGTTAATTAAACCTTTTGCGTGGAGGGAAGCTGGCTGAAATTAAAAGGTACAGTGATCATCTGGATTCCTTCGTTGAGGTGCGGTAATGCCGGCCTCGTTTTCTTCATTTATGGTCCTAAGTTCACTCAGAAAGGATAGGACACTCGACCGGGGCATGACGCGCCCTCTCCCGCACACACAAAATCGGAAAGAGGGAAGAATAGCATGGAAAAATTCGAGACAATCTATAGGCAGGCAGGGCTGGATTTCCCAGCAGACCGGAGACTCAATAGCGACGTTGATCAAGTGGTACTCGCACCTATCCCTGGAAGACAGGCATGAGATCGGGAACGCGACGAACTTGATGGGCAGTGTATGATCATCGATCGCCGCGAACCACGAATCAATTTATCAGCTTGGATCGTTGGATCGAACCCGATACGATCATTCCTCTCTCAGGTACCCGACGATGATTATGATCGCACCCAAAACCATCAGGATCAGGCCCAATATTTGCATAGATAGTGGCCAGTATGTTTCATGATATCTCGAGGCGTAATAATTAATCATGCCCAATCCGCTATAAGATACGAGAAAACCGATAATTACGGTTATGCCGCCTGTCAGGAGGAACTGAGATTTTTTCTTCCATTTCATGAGGAAGATTACAAATCGGACTCAGAATAAAACTTTGTGTTCCATTGTAATATCAGAGAAAATCGGATAAGGGAGCCCTCCCCAAATTTAATATTAAACCCCTTGAAAAACCCCGTCCGATTATGAAATCTTAACCGGATACTGACCAAGATCGGGTATGATAGAGAATAATGAAGAAAGAGTGGGACAGCGGAGATGACCGCAAACTGTAGGTTATAAGCAGAGGTGGGGGAACACAATACAAGATATTAGACTGGAGAAGTTCATCGAAATGTTCTACGATCACATGAGGGCGAATCTCGACTGCGAATTCAAGGACACCTGCCCGACCCGGAAAGACCTCGGGCACGTCCTGGTAATCGTCAAGCAGCGGAACAATGCTGAGTCGTGGAGCTCCAAAGGATAATGGGCCATTCGTCCGTGGAGATGACGATCCGTTACCTGGGGATCGGGGACGACGACATCAATCACGGCATGACCTTCAGGCCGGATTACGCCGGAGGAACAAAATGACGCGATTTTGTACCCTCCGGGTCTTAGCCAGCAAACGTATGTGGAAAATAAACCTTTTCCGCACCATCAGCATGATTCAGTATTCACGCCAGGAGTGGCTGCAGGAGACGCATCGGAATATTTTGGTTTCGGGCTCATCGGCCGCGCGGGTCTGTCTCAATACCCAAAAAGCTTCAAGATGTCCGCACTTGGGACATTCTGTCCGAGTACGGGGCAAAGTAGGAGCGTTGCCTTCGATTACGGTCATCTCCTTTTCCTTTCCACTGGTGGTGAAACATACCGGTTCACCGGTCTTGGTGACCTCACAACCACATATCGGGTTTCTGCATATGAAAGCACCTTTATCGGGCTTCATAATGCTTCTGCACTTAGGACAAAACATTTAATTCTCGCCGAAGTCCCACAAAATCTAGGTCTATAAAAAAGTATTCTGCGGACCTAAATGAACTTCCAATCGCCTGGCTTGATGTTTTTACCTTTTCCGCTATTTTTCCCAGAGCGCTTTGCAAGCCCGGCGACGTTGCGGTGTATTTGCTCCTCTTCCGGTTCCTCGCCCTCATCGTACCACTGTTCTCCCTTTCCGGCATACTCCTCAGCGAAGCCGTTGTCGGAGACAGTGTTCACGTCCTTCATGTCCGAGAAACGAATGACCTTCTGTTCCGCCCTGGCCCGGGGAGCTCTGGCGGCGACAGGCCGTCCGCCCTTCACTGGTTTTTCCGGCTCAGGAGAGGCTTTCTCTCCGCCGCCTACGACCACCGTCATGGAGTTGCCGCCGTGCCTTGCCACGTAGTTCAGCTCCAGGCGGGACTGCTCCGCCATGATGCCACCGATATAAGCGAATGCGGCAGTTATGATGTAAACGTCCATGCGCACTCCGGTGGCGATCTGGATGGTATCTATGAACGATGTCAGGTACATCTGTGCGAAGACGATGTACGGTGCCAGTAGCGGGACCAGGTCCCCTAGGTTGTTTAGGATGGCGGTCGGTGTCCAATCCACCCCCAAGATGACCGTGGGCAGGATCCCACTGTCCACTAGGCTGGAGATGGCGAAGATGACCGTTAGGGGGACCAGGGCGGCCAGGACTCCTTTCCAGGGCTTTCCCGCTCGGCGGCCACCGACGAAACCGGCGACCATCTGCCCGAAAACCGGCAACCACCATAATAAAATCGTCAGCACAAAGGAGTACTTCACCGCGCTCCAAAAGCTGAAAGGTACCTTGAGATCTTGGAACTTCTTGATCTCCTCGTCCTCATAGACCTCTGATAGGCGGTATACCCCGCGGTCAATGAGAGTATTGGTGATCTCATCGTCCTCATCGGCGCTCCGCCTAAATACCATCCCATCACCTTCGGTCGGACAGTCGTCCGACAATTACATTATGGCAGGGATACTATAAATCACTTCTTCTGGAAAAACGGGGGGCCAGTGTCATCTAGGAATGTATCCGCTCATGCCATACATCCTCAATGCGCTCTTGGTGCTCTCCGGGGTTATACGATTTGGCATGGTGGCATATTTCATTATGTCCTCGATGGGATATTCCAAGAAGGACGAGAGGAGCGTTAGCCGTTTCAAGGGGAAGGCCTGCTTTCCCTGCATGATCTGCACCACTCCCCATCCGGGATGCACCCTCGATCGATAACCCAGTCGGCGTCCTAGTTCGTTCACCGAACCCGCCTTTTCGATCCCCATCTTTATAAGTTGCACTCTAAAGCCTGAGTTAAGCCAAATCTTCTCACGTTGGACCGGCCGTCTCATTCCAAAGGCAACGGCTAGCTCGCCCATAACAAAATATCATCCTTCACGATATTAAACAATGATGTTCGAACATTCGTCTTTCCTGACAGTTCTACTTCCACCAAAAATGGTATATATGAATTTGGAGTAGCCTGAATGAGCAGATGGTAACGTTTCGTAGGTTAGCTACCATAGGAACCAAAGGCGAGGGTGATGTCGTAGACATAACCGAGCTAGTGGAGAAAACGGTCGCGGAATCGGGCATGCGGCAGGGCGTGGCCATAGCATTCACGCCCCATTCTACCGCCGCTGTAGTGACCATAGAGAACGAGCCAGGTCTGAGAGAGGATCTCTCTCGAGCCTTACAGAGAAACTTTCCATCTGACATCGAATATCAGCACCATCTTCGCTGGGGGGACGGAAACGGGCACTCGCATGTGCGCTCAACGTTCCTAGGTGCCTCGGTATCCCTGCCCTTCGATGAAGGGCGCCTTGAAATGGGACGATGGCAGCAAGTAGCGCTTTTGGAGCTGGACGTCCATGAACGGCAACGAGAGTTGATAGTGCAGTTGCTGGGCGAATAATTACGATCAAAGAGGTTGAAATAATATGAAATTGAAATTCTTAGGCGGCGCCGAAATGGTTGGCAAGCTAGGTATGCTTGTCGAAAACCAGGGCGCCAATATATTGTTCGAGTACGGTCTCCGTCTGGTCAAGAAGGAACCTCCGGAGTTCCCGTTGCCGGCCCCAAAGGTCGAAGGGGTGTTCATCACCCATTCCCATCTGGACCACAGCGGTGCAGTGCCATTACTGGTCCAACAGCAGGATTGCGACGTCTATTGCAACGATCTGACCATGGAGGTCGCCTCTCTGCTGTTCCGGGACTCCATCAAGATCGCCAAGTCTGAGGATTATAGTCATATCCTGCGTTACACCGAAAACGATGTCCGCCGTACTTTGGAGAACTTCAAGTTCATTGCTCCAGGGGACACTCATTCCATCGCTGGGATGGAGGTGCGGGCGCACTCCGCAGGGCATATTCCCGGGGCGCAGATGTACGAGATAAAGGGAGAGTCGACCACCCTGTTCACTGGCGACCTGCACACTCAGAGCACCTGGCTCACCCACGGAGCGAAACCGGTCAAGTGTGACAACCTGGTCATCGAGGCCACCTACGCCGGTCGAAATCATCCACCTCGAAAGAATAGCGAAGCCCTTTTGATCCAGAAGGTACGCGAGGTGGTCGAGCGGGGAGGCACGGCCATCATACCATGCTTTGCCGTCGGACGAATGCAGGAGGTCATGTTGATCCTCAAGGACCTCAACTATGATATGTGGGTGGATGGAATGGGAAAGGTCGTCAACGGCATGTACTTGGATTATCCGAACTATCTGCGCAACGTCAAGGACTTCAAGATGGCCAGGCGCAAGTTCCAGCCTGTGCGGTCCGCCCCCGCCAGAGATAGGGCACGAAGGGGACAGGTGATCATCACTACCAGCGGCATGCTTGACGGAGGTCCGGTGCTGCACTACCTGGACGATCAAAAGGACAATTCCAAGAGCGCGGTCATGATGACCGGGTATCAGGCCGAGAACTCCAATGGCCGAATGCTGTTGGAGAAGGGAGTGATAGAGACTCCGAAGGGAATTTCCAAGATCCAGTGCGAGGTCATGACCTTCGATCTGTCCGCTCACGCCGACCACGACGAGCTGTTGAGCTTCATCAAAGGTTGCCAGCCAGAAAAAGTGGTGCTGATGCACTCCGACAACCGCGAAGAGCTGGCCCAGGACCTGGAAGGGGATTATGAAGTGTTCATGCCCCAGAGCGGTAACTGGTTCGAGGTCTGAGACGAGCTTTGATATCGGTTAAAGGAGATTGAGGAGCATGGACCTCATCGACCTTTATCTCCAGGAGGATCTGGGGGAAGGGGACATAACCTCCCTGGCCTTGGTAGACGACCGTACAGGCCGGGCGATCATCACCTCTGGTGAGGACGGGGTCATCGCCGGTGTCGAGGAGGCCATCGAGGTCTTTCGAAGGACAGGCTGCACCTGCCATGCACTGGCGGACGACGGTGCGCGCGTCGTTAAAGGCCAAGAGGTTCTGGAGGTGCTCGGTCCCTGGAAGGGGATACTGGCTGGGGAGCGGTTATCTCTCAATATCATCATGCGTATGAGCGGCATCGCCACCCTCACGCGGCAGGTGGTGGAATCATGCCACAAGGCAAACCCCAACGTGGTCATAGCCGCCACCCGCAAGACCACGCCAGGATTCCGTCGATATGAGAAAAAGGCGGTACGTCTGGGTGGAGGGGACCCGCACCGTTTCAGACTGGACGATGCTTTTCTGATCAAGGACAACCACCTGACGGTGGTCGGCGGGGTCTTCCGTGCAGTACGGAAGGCGCAGGCCTATTCCTTCGGCAAGAAGGTGGAAATTGAAGTTGAGTCGCTGGAGCAGGCCCAGGAAGCTGCTCGGGCCTCGGCCGATATCATCATGTTGGACAACATGACCCCCTCCCAGGCCAAGGAATGCTACATCGCCATCAAGGCCATAGAGAGCAGGATCAAGGTCGAGGTCAGCGGAGGTATCACTCCGCAGAAAGCCAAGGAATACGCGCATTACGCCGACATCATCTCGTTAGGAGCGCTTACCCATTCGGCCGCATCCGTTCACTTCTCGCTGCACATAGTGGAATGATCAGTAGCGTTTAGGCACATTCCCCTGGCGGTTATGTTCTTCAGCACATCGGTAGGCGTCGACCACCTGTATGACGAAGAAGACCAGGTAGATGACGATAGCAATCAAGGACCACCACACGAAATCGAAAGGGTTCTCCATCGTGATAAAGAACAATCCTGGAGCGAAGGAAAGGCCGACCAGGGACATCAGTATTATGATGGCGATGCCCCTCATCACCCTACCGACATATATCTGTCCCACTCCAGGTAACAATAGGGACAGAATGACGGCAATTATCGGGTCCTTGCGGTCCACCGCCCAGGTGTACGTCACGTTATTAACGTAAGGGTTTGCCGACTCCTGATGCAGTCCGGCGTATCCCGTGGCAGACGGTGCACCGCAGCGATCGCAGAACGATCCCCCCTCCCTGATCTGATTTCCGCACTTGGAACAGTAAGACATCCTTCCTCCCTATAGAGAAAACATCAATCACGTAAATCATCATTTCGAAAGTGTTTTATCATCGTCGATCACTGGGCGGTCCATGGACTTCGAGAAGTATGAATGCCAGTTCTGCGGTCGACCGGCCAAGCAGTACGTGTTCGCCGCCATGGTCTGTGAGAGCGAGGAATGCGTGGATAAGGCCCGGGAGGAACGAGGCGGTCCTGGTGGCCATATGAAAGCCAAGGTCCATGGCGACATCGTGGACATCAAGGACGATTGATATACTCAGGGAATATGATTAATAGCCCCCTGCTCCCATCATCCTTCCGGATGCTCGCCAGGATAGTTGGATTCGCTAAGACCTCATTGCTTGACTGGGATGGCATGGTGGCCACCACGATATATCTTCAGGGATGCAATCTTCGTTGCCCCTTCTGCCACAATGTCGACCTATTGTCCACCAACGCCGAGGTGGACGAGATTCCATGGGGATCGATCGAGGAATATCTTCTGGAAAACATCGATTTCCTGGACGGGGTCGTCATTACCGGTGGAGAACCTACTCTGAACGAAGACCTTCCCGAGCTGATCTCCAGGGTCAGAGCATTGGGTCTCAAGGTCAAATTGGACACCAATGGTACCAACCCGGAAATGCTGGACGACCTGATCAAGGCCGGCCTTCTCGATTTTGTGGCCATGGACCTCAAGGGACCGTTAGACCTCAAATATGACCAGCTGTGCGGTGCCTCCGTGGACCTGGTGGCGATCAAGAGCTCCATCAATACGATCATGACCTCAGGCATCGATTACGAGTTCCGCACCACTGTGGTGCCGCATCACCTGAACGCCCAGGACATAGAGCGCATGGCCGCTTTCATCGGCGGAGCCAAGAAGTATGCGCTTCAGCAGTTCAGGAACGAACGGACCCTGGACCCCCGTTTGAGCAAGGTCGATCCGTACGGTGAAGGCGTGATCCTTGGAATGGGTGAGATCGCTCGCAAGTACGTCCGCAAGGTGGTATTGCGCGGAATTTGATAAATGTCCAAGGAGATTTTAATATCTGGTAAGGTCATGGAACCTCGTTCGGCCACGAGGTCCGGGGGAAACACGATGGAAGCAGGCGACAGCAGGCTCAAGACATACATAGAAGGGTTCGATCGCATCCTTGAAGGTGGAATACCGCAAGGGCACATAGTGCTGGTTGCCGGCACGCCCGGGACTATGAAATCGTCCATAACCTATTACATGCTCTACAATCATGCCATGGAATCGGAACGGACCTCCGTTTACGTGACACTGGAGCAAAGCCGGGAAAGCTTGATGCGACAGATGGAAAAGATGGGCATGAACAATGAAAAGGTCAAGGACCAGTTGCATGTGCTGGACCTGGGCATCATCCGCAAGAAGCTCAAAGAGATCGCTGGCGGAACGTCGTGGTTGCATGTGTTCAAGACCTACATCTCCAATCTGAAGCAGAACCTGGACTTCGACATGCTGGTCATTGATTCCATGGAAGTGCTGGAGACGATGGCGGAGATACGCAATCGCCGCACCGACCTCTTTTATTTCTTTGAATGGCTGCACGACCTAGGGGTCACGGTCTTCCTCATATCGGAAAGTTCTGCTGATCGTCTGATCGAAGGTAAGTTCGATGAAGGATACCTATCCGACGGCATCATCACATTGAAGATGCAGGTCGTCCGGGACGTGGAGATGCAAAGACGTATCCGCTGCGTGAAAATGAGAGAGACCAACCACGATCCTTCCTACTACTCTCTCCTATACAACAACGGTCATTTCCAAGTGACGCGGGTCATAAGTGAGTGATCCCATGCTTCCCCGAAGCAGATACGAATGCCCTCGCTGCGGCTTCGGAGTGCGTCCAAGGGACGAGCAGTGTGGTCGCTGCGGTGAGAGCATGAACCCCACTGTCACCAAACCTGTAGAGGTCACCTTTTCCGCCGTGCGTTTGAACAATATGAAGATCGAGGAGTGTTCCACCATGCGTATCCGCTCCGTGGAAGCCATACCGGTGGCTAGACCTGACACGACAATACAGTTCAGGAGCGACAGTCTGGAGCGACGTGAGAAGGCCCTGGTGGAAAAGGAGAGAAAACTGGAGGCTTTGGCCGAAAGCCTGAAGGAGAGGTCTCAGAGGCTCGAATCGTTAGAAGAGGAAAAGGCCGTCGAGCAGATGTCCGAACGTTCGAATATGGACGAGCTTAGGCAGAAGGTCAGAGAGGACCTGTTACGTCAATTTCAGCCGGAACTCGAGGCACTGCAGTCTCAACTGGAGGTCAAGGAGGCAGAGCTAGAGGAGGCTCAATTAAGGGCTAGGATGCTCGAGGCCGGTGAATTGATCGAGCAGCCGGTGGACCAGGAAGAGATGGCCCGGATAACCGAGGAGATATTTCAGGAGCTGCGATCGCAGGTCGACTCACCACCGAAGGTGATCGATGCCGGTCTGATAATGACCAAGATCCCGAAGCTCGACAAGGTGCTGGGCGGCGGCATTCCCCATGGACATACCATTCTCTTCAACGGGGCGCCCGGTACCATGAAGAGCATTCTTACCTACACGATCCTTTACAAGGCCGCCCTTGATGATAGGACGAAAGGGCTGTACCTATCCCTGGAGCAGAGCAGTCGGTCGATCATGCGTCAGATGGAGAAGATGGGAATGCCGTTGTCGGCAACCGAAGGGCGGTTGGTAGTGGCAGACCTGAATGGTATGCGAGAGAGCATGAGCGAGGAACAGGGCACCTGGCGGGATATGATTTTACATTACGTGCAGAAGATGCAACGGGAGATGGAGTTCAAGATATTCGTCCTCGACTCCCTGGAATCGTTCAAGGCCATCACAGAACACAGCTTCAATAGGCAGGACCTCAAGGACCTGTTCGACTGGTTCAAATCACTGGGCATAACCGTGCTGGTGATCTCAGAGAACACCTCCGATGAGTGGGACGAGTCAAATCAGGGTGAAGCCTACCTTTCGGACGGCATCATAGAGCTATCGATGCACGAAATGAACGATTCACGAGTGCAACGCTGGATTCGCTGCGTGAAGATGCGCGGAATGAACACCGACCCTCGTTTCTTCAATATATTCCACGATGGAAATGAGTTCAATCTCTCCCTGCCGCTAGCGAATCAGCCCTTTTAATCTGAAAACGGTATTATATACCTATAACAGGTTATATTTCCGCGAGGGGATGGGCATCGAAATAGACCGGGTCAAGACATATATTCACAATTTCGATGATTATATCCAGGGTGGAGTTCCGAAGGGACATGTCATTCTTATCTCTGGGACGCCTGGAACAATGAAATCCTCGGTCTGCTACAGCATTCTTTACAACAACGCTAAGAACAACGGCACACGAAGCGTGTACATGACCTTGGAGCAGAGCAAGGAGAACCTATTGCAGCAGATGAACCTCATGGGCATGAACGACCCAGAGGTGCAATCCAAGGTCTATGTGCTGGACCTGGCCATGATCCGCAAGAACGTCACCGAGATGATGGCCAAGGGTTCCTGGCTCCAGGTATTCAAGATGTACGCCGAGACCGTCCGGAAGGAGATGGGTTATGACATCCTGGTATTGGACTCCCTGGACGTGCTGGAGATGGCGGCCCAGCTGAACAGCGATCGGCGGAACGATCTGTTCTACCTCTTCATGTGGCTGAGGGAATTGGGGATCACCTCTTTCCTGATCTCGGAGACGTCCCCGGACCAGATGTTCGGCAGCCGTTTCGAGGAAGGCTATCTGGCGGATGGCGTCATATCCCTCAAATTGCAGAACATCGGGGAATCTGATGTTCAGCGTAGGATCAGGGCGGTGAAGCTACGCTCCACCAACCACAAGACCGGATACTTTTCGCTGATGTTCAACGACGGTATGTTCAGAGCGACCCAGGTCATCAACGAGTGAGCCGGTGGCGCCAATCTATAAACATTTTTATATCCCCTTCCCATTTGCATGGCCTACCGAGGGGCTCATGGTCTAGCGGTTATGACGTCTGCTTCACACGCAGAAGGTCGCCGGTTCGAATCCGGCTGAGCCCACCACTTGTCTTATCCAGACAATTATTTTTTGAATTCAATTCAAACGTTTTCAGCCTTTATAGCTGGCTCGGGTGGAAACATCGTTTTGTATGCTTCATTGACCCTCATAAGGCCAAGTACGGCTAAGGTACATTCGTAGGTCACAGCATCACTCAAATCTTTCTTTTGTCCTGTTTTGAATTGAGCCAGGACCTTAAACGAATCTCCTTTCCAGATCATGGTCCAGAACGTCCTTGTCGACCTCTTTGAACATGATAATAATCTATAAATATTACATGGTGCATTTGTTGCAATGGTGATATGGTGACAGAATCAACCGAAACAACATCACAGAACGACTTGGGTAATGATACCACATTCCGTGATAATGTGCTCCGCCAGCTGCGGGTGAAGGGAGCTAAGGGAACGCCTGACCCAGAGGACACCTATGTCCCGATGGTCCAAATGGAACCGAGTGAGGGTAGGGCCGCGAGATGGTTCGGTTCAGTGATCGGCGCCGGCCTCTTTCTCTTCGGAGCATTTTGGTTCCTGGCCATACTCGGGTACCCCTTTCCCTGGACCACTGTCTTCCCGGTGATCGCCATGTTCGTGGGTGGGTTCTTCATCGCCGCGGCAATTGCGACCGGCAGACCTCGTAAGAGATAGGAGCGCTGCCAACATGACCGACGTTACCATTCGGGGCATAGAGGATGATGTTTATGCCAAATTTACCGCAGAGGCCAAGAAACGCGACCTTTCCATAGGCGAGCTGACGACCATCGTGATGCGCGCCCTAGTGGAGGAAATCGGTACTACAAACTATCGCATCGGAAGCCTGAACGCCCTCCTCGTCACAAGGAAGGACCTGGAGTCGCTCAGCGGACCGGTACTATTCTACGACATCAAGACGCTGGAATTCGCCGATGACATCGATTGGGAGCTTTTCGACCGGAATGTTATGTCCATCAAGCGTAGCGGCAAGGTCCTGATCCCCCCCTCCCTCACTAAGTTCCAGGTCCTCACTAAGTGCTCTGCAGTAGGAGAGGTCAAGACGAAAAACTGAGCAATCGATATGGCCAGGGGGAAGGACATGAAAGCGATAATATGCACAAGATACGGGCCGCCTGAAGTTCTTCAGCTTGCGGAAGTGGAGAAACCGGTTCCTAAGGACAATGAGGTGCAAATAAGAGTATATGCGACGACAGTATCGCCGGCGGATTGCGCCTTTCGAAAGGGTAAGCCAATCATTGGAAGATTCTTCGCCGGTCTCCTCAAACCCAAATATATCCCTGGAGACGACCTTGCCGGGGAAATTGAATCAGTAGGCAAAGATGTTAAGGCATTCAAAAAAGGTGACCACGTCTTTGGATCCAGCGGTTCCAAATTTGGTGCGCACTCTGAATACAAATGTCTGCCTGAAGACGAAGCCTTGGCAATAATGCCGGCCAATTTGAACTATGGGGAAGCCGTCGCCGTCTCTTATTCGGGATTGACGGCGTTGCCGTTCCTTAGAGACAAGGCAAAAATTCAGAGCGGACAAGAGGTCCTCATCATTGGCGCTTCGGGATCGGTAGGTTCTATCGCAGTACAGCTTGCCAAGCACTTTGGGGCGGAGGTTACCGGGGTATGCAGTACCAGAAATTTGGAATTGGTGAGATCTCTAGGGGCAGATAGGGTAGTTGATTACACGAAGGAGGATTTTACCAAAACAGGTCCGACCTATGATATCGTTTTTGACGCAGTGGGAAAGAGCTCTTTCTCATGTTGTAAAAGCTCACTTAAGGAAAGAGGCGTCTATCTCACCACCGTCCCCACCCTGACAATTATGCTCAGCATGTTATGGTCTTCAATATCTAATCAGAAAAAAGCAAAGTTTGTGGCCACGGGTTTGAGGCCCCTGGGCGAAAAGGCCAAGGACCTCATCTTCCTCAAAGAGCTGTGTGAGGCAGGCAAGATAAGACCGGTCATTGATAGGCACTATCCGTTGGAACAGATCGCCGAGGCTCATCGCTATGTCGATGAAGGGCACAAAAAGGGAAATGTGATCATAACTTTGGAACATGAAGATAGAACCTAAAAGAGCGCTTTAACCATCCCACGATCATTACTTACCAGATGTGGTTTTATTTATGAAATTTTCCAAATCTTCTTATGACCCACCACCGTACTTTACTAAGGGGGATGGAAATTGAACTCGTTTTGATCACGATGAATCCGCAATTGAAATTCAATGCAACTTCCAATCATGAGAAAAAAGGTGTTTCACTAGTATATGTGAAGCAGTTGGTTTGCCAAGATGGCACTGTAAGAACAGGGTATCATTTTATATTATCTAGTCAAAATGATCGGTGGTCCCGGCTGAGCCCACCATTCTTCTTATCTAGAAATCTATCATTTAAATTCGATCGTATCCAATCTTGTCAATGATAGCTCTCCGATCTAAAGGTTCGACCATAGCGTGATCAGAATCGAACTTACCTTTTCCAGATCGACCGCACCGAATGGAATGCAAAACCTGCCGATCGCTTCGTCCTTGATCTCGCCTTAATGAGACATATTTTCAAAGAGCTTCAATTCGAAGCAATCACCAAGTTCCACACCGGTCCGGTCCAACCTGAAGTTCGCCTGCCAGTTCTCCACGCCCTTCTCAGTGGCCCGGCGCACCGCCGCCCTCATCATCTCGGACGGTCCCCCTCTGGTCACCGGAACCTGGAATCGAGGGGCGTCGTACAGATGGCAGAGGAGCACGATGCCTCGCTTTCCCTCGGGGATATGCTCCGATATCTCCGTAAAGTGACGCATGGTCCTTTCGAACGAGGTGAAACCCTCCGTGGACACGTGCTCGGGATAACCCTCGACGATCAGCATGTGCAACGGGGTCTTTACCTCGAGCAACAGTTCCTCATTGATCAGAAAATCGATGCGTGAGCCTCCCATCCTGACCTCTCGCTTCAGTGTTCGAACATCATCCACCATCATATGCAGCAGACCAGATCCGATGAAGAACGCGACAATGTCGTTTGCCCTGCTCTGATCGATGCCTATCCACATCTTTTCCTTCTTGTCGGGAGGGTCGAGCGAGATCGCCTCTACGGTTCCCCACGTCGATCTGGACGGGTCCCTGCTCCTTTCCACCAGGCAAGGCACGTTCTTGAACCGGATATCACCAATGCGCCCAGTGGTCGGACAATGGCACCTTTGGTGCTCACCATCGACCACGACGTCCATAATGAAGCGGTTCGGTCGTTTGACGACCAGCCCCTCGATCAGTGGCTCCTCGAACCGGTACCTGTCACCGCTCATCGGTGACTCAAATGAACTTGTTCTATAAGAAAATGGTATTGAAAAACGATCTCAAAGCAAACCGTCGAGCGCTGCTAGATACTGCGTCGCGGATTAGGAATTCGGGTATGATACTTACGGTTAAGTACAAACAAGCCAATTCCAGCCCCTATGGCAATGTCCAAGAAGGATCTGCAGAAGCAGAAGAAAAAGAATGCGGAGAAAAAGGCGACCAAGGGCAATAAGAAGTAAAGGCCCTCATATCGTCCATCATTCTTTCCAATCAACCGCCAGCGGTCTGCATAGATGTCCCTTGGGATCCATTTGGTTTTTTCATTTCGTTGCATTAAAGTGTTTGAACTTCCGTGATCGGAGGTATGAGTAAATATCGTTCTTTCGATACGAGTGTGAATGTTCTCCGATCCCATCATCGAGATGCACAAGGTGTCTGTGATCAAAGGTTCGTCCACGCTAATGCGCGAGGTCGATCTCATCATTAGGTCCGGTGAGAGGTTGGTGATCCTCGGTCCCAATGGCTCTGGGAAATCGTCCCTGATCAAGACCATGGTGGGCGAGCACCGGCATGATACCTCGGTGGAAGGCTCCTATGTCAAACTGCAAGGTACGGTGCTTTGGAACCTCTTCGACCTACGCCAGGCCTTCGGTCTGGTATCCGCCGACCTGCAGACGGACCTCTCCCGGGACATGGACTGCCTGGACGCGGTACTGTCCGGGTTTTTCGGTTCCATCGGCACCAATCGCTCTCAGGAACTGACCGAAGAGATGGAGGAGGTCGCCATGAAGGCCCTCGTCTCAGTGGGCTCCCATCACCTAGCACATCGCCGGGTCCACACCCTTTCCACCGGTGAGGCGCGACGAGTGCTCATGGCCCGGGCGCTGGTGAACGCGCCGGAAGCCCTCATATTGGACGAACCGATGAATTCCCTGGACCTGACTGGAAAGCACCTTGTCCGTCAGGCCATAAGATCCTTGGCAAAGGAAGGTCGTGCGCTGGTGCTGGTCACCCACGATCCATCAGATATCGTACCGGAGATCGATCGCGTGGTCATGGTCAAGGACGGCACCATATTCAAGGACGGGGGATTGGAACTGCTGAACGAGGAGAACCTGACCCGATTGTACGGTGTATCGATCAGGTTGGAAAAGATGGAAGGTAGGTATTTCGCCTGGTCATTGGATTAGAAATGCATGCGGGTCTGACATGGGATAGAAAAAGAACGAGGAGATGAGCGCCCATGTCCGGAATTCTAAATAATGACCAGGGAAGCGTCCCATCCCCTCATCGCGTTCCATTCGCGGAAACCATCAAATTCGTGGCACGGTTCATTTTATTATGATGCGGTCAAAGGGCCGTAAATTCCCAACCGTGATATACCCTCGAGGGAATTTACCGGACTCGTATGTTAGACCCCAGAATGCGTAAGTTGGCTGAAGTGCTCATCGATCATTCCGTCAGATTGAAAAAGGGTGAGACGGTCTACATCGAAGCGTTCGATATGCCGGTGGAGATGCTGGAAGTATTACTGTCCAAGGTCTATGAGGTCGGCGGGATCCCCATGGTGACCATGAGGTCCGCCCGAATAATGAGAAAGCTACTGATGGGAGCGGACCAGAAGACCATCGCTCAGATCGGCGAGATCGAGATGGAGAAGATGAAGAAGGCGCAGGCGTACATCGGGATGCGCGGTTCGTATAACATAACCGAGCTTTCCGACGTACCCGCGGAGAAGATGGACCTTTATAACAAGCTCTGGTGGGGACCAGTGCATTCTGAGTGGAGGGTTCCTAAGACCAAATGGGTGGTGCTAAGGTGGCCGACCTCCGCTATGGCCCAGCAGGCCCAGATGTCCACCGAGGCCTTCGAGGATTTCTATTTCAACACCTGCACTCTCGACTATTCCAAGATGTCCAGGGCCATGGACCCCTTGGTGAAGTTGTTGGAGCGTACCGACAAGGTGCACATCGTCGGTCCCGGAACGGAGCTGACGTTCTCGATCAAGGACATTCCTGTGGTCAAGTGCGACGGCGAACGTAATATCCCAGACGGAGAGGTCTACACCGCTCCGGTCAAGAATTCCGTCAACGGAGCGATCACCTACAACGCCAAAACGCTGTACCAGGGCAAGGTCTTCGAGAAGATCATGCTGAAGTTCAAAGAGGGGAAGGTGGTGGAGGCTACAGGCTCGAACACCAAGGCGCTCAACACGATCCTGGACACCGACGAGGGTGCAAGGTTCGTCGGTGAGTTCGCCATCGGGGTCAACCCCTTCATCAACAAGGCCATGCTGGACACGCTCTTTGACGAGAAGATCGCCGGATCGATACACTTCACCCCCGGGAACGCCTACCAGGAAGCGGACAACGGGAACCGTTCCGCGGTCCACTGGGACATGGTGCTGGTGCAGACCCCGGAATGGGGTGGTGGCGAGATATACTTCGATGGGGTGCTGGTGCGCAAGGACGGCCGCTTTGTGATCGACGATCTCAAAGGCCTCAACCCTGAGAACCTGGCCTGACCAGGTGGCCGACGTTGGTCCGGGAGGTGCCAGCCTCCGCTCCATGGGGCAGAATGGCGAAGATCATGATCGCGACACCAATGGTGATCGCAAGATAGATCCCGACACCAGGCATTATCAACATGAGCCCCAGGCTCGTATCTGGGGTGCCCATTATGAACATCACATCGATACCGGCCAATCCTATGCTGCCCCCGCCCACCAAGAGCAGGGCGAGACGTTTCTGCATATGATCAGTGATCAGGCGGTCCGATAGGCCCACGACCATTCCAACGATGGCCAGCAGCGAAATGTACTGTCCATAGAACTTGTCCGAGTAGAATGCTGGAAACCCTATCGTAGATTGGAAGACGCCCAGCCATGATATGAACGGGGACATGGCGCAGACCGTAAGGAGAAAGCACAGGATCATCTTGTGCTGCAACGGTCCCTCCTGGCGATGGAAGGACCTAGGTGCATGTCTTGGCGCATCGAGAATGATCCTGGGGGCGGTGATAATGTTTCCGCTCCCCGATCCGATCGTTTCAGCTCTCTCTGGGAAATGATATCCGCACAAGTTACAGAAGAGATAGTCACTCTTCAATCTGGCTCCGCATTTTGGACATTTCGTGATATTACCCACCATATCCTTATGAACACCTCGCGGGACATATCTCGGGTTGCAGTACAATTAGATTAATTCGAGTTCACGGCATGAATAGTTAAATATTGGAGAATAGAATCAAGTGATATTGACTTCAGATTGCCGCATTGAGATCTCCTACATCGACCCGGAAACCTACACTTCCATTGTGAACCATGATCCGCGAAAGCGCATATTGACCAAGCTTTACCGTTCTACGCGCGACGTGCCGATAAACAAACAGACACTGGCGGACTCGTTAAATATCGAGTACCATCAACTGATCTACCAACTCAACCATCATCTGCGAGATTTCTGGTCGATCAAGGAGGAGCAGAAGGTGCGCGGCACACGCATGGAGCTGATCGCGGCCGCTAATCCCTACGCGATACTCATCACCATCGGCAAGGACCAAGGCATTTTTTTAGTGGATCCCCTGGCCGATCTTTACGGTGCAGTGGTAAAGGTTGGCACACGATGCGATCAGTGCAGCAGCATGGAAGCCGAGCAGTGCATGAACTTCGCTCAGTCCCGCTTCGCCTCCGAAGCCCTATCACAGGCTGAGATGAACGTACTGGCGGCGAACAATCGCCATCCTCCCTATCGACCAATGGACCTGGCACTGTTGGCGGCGATAAAGGGCATACCGGCAGGACAGAAGTGCGTGATCGATATACCCTGTCAGACCTGCGCTTTCCTTAGGCGCACCATCCGTATCGAGGGACTGTAATATTGGAGTCCCAAGAAACGTATAAGGCTGAAGGTACGATACCCCGAGCATGCAGTCCGAAGACAAGGCTCCGACCCGATTCGTGGTACTAGGCGGTTACCTGGGAGCTGGAAAGACCACCCTGGCCGCCGCCTTGGGTAAGGAACTGAGGTCCAAGCACGGAAAGTCCGTGGCCATCATCACCAATGATCAGGGCAACGTACTGGTCGATACCGAGTACATGAAGAACGCCGGATTCGATGTCAAGGATGTGCTAGGCGGCTGTTTTTGCGCTAATTTCGGTGAGTTCGTCAAGAACGCCCGTAGCCTGGTCGCAATGGGTCGGCCCGATGTGATCATCGCCGAACCGATCGGTACATCCACGGCCATATTGGGGTCCGTGGTAGCACCGCTTAGGACCATGTATCCAGACGAATTCCAGGTGGCGCCGTTCTTTGTGGTGGTGGATGGGACCAGGGCCGCCGAGACCCTGAAGAGACCGGAGGGTTTCGGGCTGGGCGGGGGAAAGCTCATCCCATCGCATCAGGTCAGCGAAGCAGAATACCTCCTTATCTCCAAGGCCGACCGTTTGACCGAGGACGAATTGGGGAAGGCCGTTGGGCTGGTGTCCAAGGAGGTCTCGGACGCTGAGGTCATCGTCTGTTCCGCTTTCAGCCGAATGAACTTGGATAAAGTGGTCAAGATCATCCTTTCGAACGAATTGAGCACCAAGGTGCCCAAGGAAGTGGACCAGAAGATATTTTCGGTAGAGAAGGCATCCATGGGCTGGTTCAACGCTCACGCCCGATTAGTGGCCGAAGGTCGCCTGGATATCAATGCCTTCGTAACCTCATTGATGAGGAAGGTGGCCCACGATTTTTCCTCAGAGACCATAGGCCACGTCAAGGTCATGCTGACGTCCGAGACCGCATCGGCGAAAATGAGCCTGGTGGAGGACCGCATGCAGGTTGATGGATTGAAGGGAGGTCGTTACTTCACTGGGGAAGGAAAACTTGTTCTGAACGCCCGGATATCCGCCTCGCCGGGAGATCTCAAGAAGGCCTTCGAAAAGGCGATCGCCGACACCGCTTTGGAGACCGGAGCCAAGGTCTTGGAGATGGGGGAAGCGTGTTTCTCCCCCAAGCCGGAAGCACCGTCGTTCTTCATGAAATGAACATTTTTAATTAATATTAATAATATTAATAATTTTTTACAATATATTTTTTATTTTCTCAAAAATTCTTTTAAAAAAAGTGGTTTCATCGGAATTTTTAAGGTCATATACGGCGTTTGAAGTACTGACATGCCTGTGGTTGACGCAATGAACCGGCGCATCCTACAGCTTTTAGTGGACGACAGCAGGATGACGCACAACGATATCGCCGCCAAGCTCAAGCGCTCCCCTTCCACGGTGAGGGACCGCATACGCAGAATGGAGGACAGCGATATAATACTGGGTTACTTCGCTGTGGTCAACAACGAGAGGATGGGCATCATGGCGGACGCGATCCTATTGGCAAATCTTCGTCCAGATGTATCACCGGAAGAACTCCGGAAGCTCAAGGAGGTGGAGGAGGTCAAGGAGGTGCTGCAGATCAGCGGTCCACGCAGGATCATGATCAGACTGCAGGTCCGCGATTCATCCAGTTTGGAGCATACCCTCACCAATAAGGTGCTGCCGATCGGGCTCGAGGATATCGAGCTGCGAATGGTCATGAGCTCTGCCAACAGACTTCCGGGCAACTAGATGTTGGTCTTATCGTAATACCCGGAGAACGGACGACTAGAGCTAGGCGAGATCTTTACACATTCTTTCCAATCGCACGGCACATCTATCCCAAAGGTCGACTGAAAGTCCGCTAGGAGTTCCTTGATCTCCGTCACGTCCTCTGGTGTCAGCTCCGATATGGTGGTGCCCGGTCCGAGCTGCTCCGGCACGACCTTCCCGTGAACGAATATTCGACCACCGTGCATTCCTGCTCCGATGTTGCGTCCGATGGGCGATCCCTCATGCTCCAGTCCCAACACCAGAATGGTCCCGCCGGCCATATACTCGCCGAGGTAGTCCTTGGCCGTGCCACCGATGACCAGGCAAGGATGGGACTCACCGAACTCCTTCATATGTATGCCCACCCGGTAGCCAGTATCCCCTCGCACCAAGATCCTGCCACCGCGTGCGGCCAATCCGGTGACATCCCAGGCGTTGCCATGAATGATGATGCGACCAGAGTTCATCGTGTTCCCGGTCATGTCCTGGGCGTTTCCGAAGACCTCGATGGTCGGTCCGTTAAGGAACGCGCCCAGGTCGTTGCCGGGAGTGCCGTATATGGCGATATAAAGGTCCTTGGCGGTAGCGGTGGAGGCCAGGTATCTCTGCCCCATCACATTCTTGAGCACGATATGCTTGCATTCCTTGCGCATGACCTTGCGCATGACGCAGTTCAGTGAGGTGAAGTGCATCGGTCTTTGTGCGGACAGTCCCAGGTCTATGACCGCCCCATTCTCATGCCAGCTAAGGCAATCTATACCGCAGTCACAATCGCTGGTATGTCCTCTCGGTTTGCAGGTGTTGATCTTCATCCCCACCCCTCCCCGATGTGCTTGACCCCCAGCACTTCCGCTATCTTGGGGTTCGGACCACGATAGCGTAAACGGTCTCGGTTGCCCACCAGGCTCTCCACGGCATCGATCCCCATGGCTCCCAACACTTCTCTCAGTTCCTCGTTCCAGGCCCGGAACAGCCTGACTATGCGGGCCGCGGCGATATCCGAGTCCAATCGGGCGCAGAGATCGTCCCGCTGGGTGGCTATCCCCCAGGAGCACAGACCTCGATGGCATTGCTGGCATACGGTGCAGCCCATGGCGATCATGGCCGATGTGGAGACCATTGCCACATCCGCTCCCAGGGCCAATACTTTGATCATGTCGGCCGAGGAGCGAATGCCGCCTCCGGCGCAGACGGTGACCCGGTTCCTCAGGCCCTCCTGGGTCAACCGGCGGTCGACAGCGGCTATGGCCACCTCGATCGGCAATCCCGCATGGTCCCTGATGACCCTGGGTGCGGCTCCGGTACCACCCTTGTACCCGTCGACCGTCAGGAAATCCGCCCCTGCTCGTACTATTCCGGAGGCGATCGCACCCACGTTATGCACGGCGGCGATCTTGACCCCCACTGGCAGGCGATACTCGGTGCTCTCCTTGAGCACGGAAATAAGCTGAGCCAGGTCCTCTATGCTATAGATGTCGTGATGAGGGTAGGGCGATAATGCATCGGTGCCGCGCGGGATCATCCTGGTCTCTGAGATCATGGTGGTGACCTTTTCCCCAGGAAGATGCCCACCGTGGCCAGGCTTTGCGCCTTGCCCGATCTTGATCTCCACCGCCGCCACCCCTTTCAGATATTCCGGTTTGATACCGAAGCGACCAGAGGCCACCTCTGAGCAGATGCGGTCCGCATACTGGTAAAAGTCCGGATGCAGACCACCTTCTCCGCTGCCGGCCACGATGTTCAGCTCCTTGGCAGCCATGAAGAGGGCCTTCTGCGCATTGTAGCTTATGGCCCCCAACGAGATGTGTCCGAACATCAAGGGCATGTCCATGCGTATCAGCGGGGTGTCGCCCTCATTGATCACTATCTTCCCATCGCACACCTCAAGCCGACCGGGGCGACGGCCCAGATAGGTCACCGTCTCCACCGGTTCCCTCAGCGGATCGATGGAAGGGTTGGTGACCTGCGCCGCATCCAACAGTATTTCGTCGAATATGCTGGGTTGTTCGTCGTCCGCACCGCAAGAGGAAAGCAGAACACCCCCGGAGTTGGCCTGGGCCATTATCGACCGTCGACTCCTTTCGGACCAGTTGCCGTGGGGGGCGAACTGGGGGGGCACTGTTCGGATCTCTATGCAGTTGGCCGGGCAGACCGATAGGCAGCGGCCGCAAGCCACACAGCCTCCGGCTGGCACCACCTTGGACTCTTTGAACTCCAGGGCCTGGTAGCTGCAATCGTTGATGCAACGCTTGCACACCCGGCACAGGTCGTAGTTGATGGTGGGCACGAACCTCTCTGGCAGGCGGTGGTCCGTACGCCGGTTCGTTCTCGGAACGTCGTTCAGATCTTCACCCCCAGGAATGGATGCTCCGTGCCCCGGCGCAGGATTCCCTTGCCTACCGAGGCCACGAAAGGATTTCCCGCGTTAGGTGCCCAGGTGTTCGCCTCCGGGTCCACTATGCGAATCGCACATTCCTCGCTGGCGCAGTAGGCGGTGCCCTCATCAGGAGAAATTCCGGCGATGAGCGGCCTCAGCTTCTTGCGGTCCGCCAATGCGATCAAGGTGATATCTGGCTGGCTGCGACCCACGATGATGCTGAACGGTCCGTTCAGGAACGCCTCACGATAGGTGATGCGCAACCATTCCGCCAGTCGCTGATGCTCCGGGGACAACGAGGTGATGTCCTTGAAGGTCCACGGGGCCATAATGAACGCGGCCACCTCGATCGGTAGGCCGTTCCTTCGTACCAGCAGGTCCCACATATAGGTGACCACTTCAGTATCGGTCTGCACAGTGCAACGGTAACCGTTCATCTCCACAAGTTTACGGTTGACACCATAGGAGGTTATCTCACCGTTGTGGCAAACGCCCCAGTCAAGCAACGACAGGGGATGGGCCCCGGCCCACCAGGCAGGTGAGTTCGTTGGGAAGCGCGAATGTGAGAGCCACATGTTTCCCGAGTAGCGTTCCAGATCGTAGAACTCCGCTATCTCGTAGGAGTACCCGTTTCCCTTGAACACCGCCATATCCTTGCCGCTGGAGACGCAGAACGCCTTGTTCGCTTTTTCATTGATGTGCATTACCAGCTCGATGAGGTAATCCTCCTCACTGAGGTCGCGCGCCCCTCTCCATTCCCTCTTCTCCGGAACTTCGACGAAATACCTCCAGACATTCGGGTGAGGTGGAGCGATGGTGGTGCGCTCGCGAGTGAAGACCCTCTCATCATATGTTATCTCCAGGCGGTCCTTTAGGAACTCCTCAACGTTCCTCTTCCCCTCTTCATCATCGAAGAAGAACTGCAGGCAGTACTGTTCCTTGCGCTCAGGGAACAGGCCGTAGCAAGCGTAGCCTGCCCCCAGTCCATTTTCCCTCTCTTCCATGATCGTGAGCATGCGAGCGATGCGATCTCCTCCGATCATATCCCCTTTCAACGATATGCATGAGGCTATGCCACAGCCACCCAGCTGTCCTTGCCAGTCAGGTGGCCTGGAGGCGGCGTAGTTCTGGGTTCGTACTGGCATCCCGCGCCTATCGGTTCGGCCGGGACCGCAACTCTCTTCACTCATTCGGTTTCCTCTCCTTATATCATGTCAAGGGCATCGCGCGGACCTTCAATCGACACGTGGATGCCCTTATATTTGACCTTTATTAACGGTCATTCATCAATTCATGCCATGTTTATTACTATGTATCATCTATTATTCAGTTTTTATTTTGACTATTGAATATCAGTAAAAGCTACTAAAATTGTGATCATATTTAGGTGTTACCAAGGTAATCGGTTTTTTATGGTTATTATTACGATATTCGTAAATTATTTGTCTATACATCGATGTTTATCGTCCGTAAAAATGAAATTGCCCTAGAATAATCATTATTAACAGTCATTTTGTCTAATACGTAATCTACTCATCCTTGATTCCTTTGAATATATACGCCGCGATGCTGGAAAATGATAATAATATGATTGTCGTTAATGAAATCCATCTGAGCAAGGTGAGGCCTCAATGACATCGTCTAGGACCGCCCTGGTGCCGCAACTTCCCGATTTGGACAAGATACGGCAGATGAGAAAAAGATTGAACCTGTCCCAGCGAGAGCTGGCCGGGTTGGCTGGGGTTAGCCAGTCTCTGATAGCCAAGATCGAGAGAGGGACCATCGACCCTTCCTACAGCAACGTGCGCAAGATATTGGCGGCCTTCGAGGAGGTCATAAGGAGACGCAAGGTGGAAGGCGTGCGCTCCGGGACCCAGCTGACCGTTGGGGACCTGGCGACCCGAGGTGTGATATTCGTCACCCCTGACCAGAACGTGGGCGAGGCGGTGGAGAGGATGATGAAGGGGCGTTTCACTCAGTTGCCTGTTATCGTTGGCGATAGGATCGTCGGAGGCGTCACCGACGACGCCATAAGGGATTACACCATCGAACAGACCAAGACCAAGAAGAAAACATACGAGGAGGTCATGCGAACCCATATCGAGGAGATCATGGACGCTCCGTTCCCCATTTTGAGCGAGGACACTCCCATCGACCTGGCGTCATTCCATCTGCAAAGAGAGGAGGCCATATTGGTCTCCCGCAAGGGGGCCATCGTGGGCATCCTTACCAGTGCTGACTTTCTGAACCTGGGAATGAACCAGTGATCGGAACGGTATACTGTCAGGACAAGCGGTCAGTGTACGAGCGAGGCGATCGGCAATGAGACGTAAGGACCTGGAGATATTGTTGCAGTCTTTGGACAGGTTCCAAAGTCCTAAGCCCGAATTGGAGCAGTATTCCACCCCCGCGGTCATCGCTGCCGAGATGTTGTTCGGAGCTCTGGCCCGTGGGCACATAGAAGGACGGAAGGTGCTTGACCTGGGCTGTGGCACCGGTCTTCTGGGGATAGGGGCTGCATTGTTGGGCGCGTCATCGGTGGTCGGGGTGGATAAGGACCCAATAGCATTGGAACAGGCCAAGGCTAACGCTGTCAAAGCTGGCGTGGAGATCGATATTCGACAGGCAGATGTGGATGTCTTCTCGGAAAAGGCGGACACGGTGATCATGAACCCTCCTTTCGGTGCGCAGAGAAAAGGGGCGGACCGGCCATTTCTCAGTACTGCCATGCACTGCGCCCCTGTGATCTATTCCCTGCATCTTAGCCAGACCGAGGCGTTCGTCCAGCGTTATGTGGCCCGGGAGGGGTTCACTGCGGAGGTGCTAAAAAGGTATAAATTCGGGATTCCTTATATGTTCGAATTCCATAGCAAGGCGAAGAAGGATGTCGACGTCACGCTATTCTGCATTCTCAAATTAGGTGTATTCGAATGAGTGTCAAGAAAAAGGTTTTACCAGGTGACGAGGTGGCAGTGGCCGAGGAGTACCTCCCTGCCGAAGGCACATACGAGGAGGACGGTATAGTATACTCCGCATTGACCGGTGATCTGAATATCAATGACGGAGAGAAGACCGTCAGTGTTAAGGCGGAGAATCCAATGGCATTTCTGGCCATAGGTGATTCCGTGTTTTGTGAGGTGACCGACGTGCGGGCGGCCATGGCCATCTGCGAGGTCGTAATGGTGGAAGGCAGGTCTCGGGGCGTATCCGGGGACACCAATGGTACCATCCACGTCTCTAAGATATCCCAGGATTACGTGCAGGACGTTGGACGAGAATACCGCCCCAGTGATATTATTCGGGCGAGGGTGGTCCAGGTCAAACCGTCCATTCAATTGAACACCACTAGCCCTCATTTCGGGGTGGTCAAGTCCCTGTGTCAGGTATGCCGTTCACAGTTGCGACGAACCGATAAGGGTTTGTACTGCGATCTGTGCGAGGTGCACGAGTCCCGCAAGATCGCGGACGACTACGGTGATGTCAAGACCATCCTCACCGAGAAACTGTGAGGAGGACGGGCCTTGCCCGATTCCAACGCCGATCTGGCCCGGGAGATCAGAAACCTCAAGGAGGAGATCCGGCAGATGAAGGGTCTGATAGACCTCTTAGTATCCCTGGTCGTGGAGAGCGACGACGATGAAGAGGACGACATGTCCGATCTTCTTCTTAGCGGGGCCTCCGAGGTCCCACGATTCAATAATTGAACGATATGAAACTCATAGCCTTGTTATCAGGCGGGATCGACTCCCCAGTTGCTGCTTATCTAATGGCCATGAGGGGGGCCGAGGTGTGCTTGTTGCACATGGACAATCGTCCCTACAGCAGCGACCTATCGGTGCAAAAGGTCCATCAGCTGGCCCAAAGGCTGCGGCAGGTCACCGGGCAGGACCTGGAATTGTACTCGGCGCCTCACGGCGAGAACCAGGCGATCAACATGCAGAAATGCCAGAGCTCCTATCAATGCGTGCTTTGCAAGCGCCTGATGCTCAGGACGGCCCAGGCGTTGGGCCGGAGGGTGGGCGCGGAAGCGATCGTGATGGGAGATTCGCTTGGTCAAGTAGCTTCCCAGACGTTGAACAACATCAGGGCGGAGCAGCATGGTCTTGAGTTCCCGGTGCTGCGTCCCCTGATCGGTCTGGATAAGTTGGAGATCGAACACCTGGCTAAAATGATCGGTACATATGAGATATCAATACAGAGCGACGGCAACAAGGATTGTACCGCCGTACCCGGTCGGGTCATTACCAACGCTTCGGTGCCCGATATAATGGTCGAGGAGGCCAAGGTCGACCTGGATGCCATGGCCCTCCGCTCGGCAGAATTGGCGGTCAGAATTTAGAGGCCTGGATAGTAGTTGCAGGACAGCCCCACCGCGGGGTCATAGATCATATCGGTGGTGACCTTATGGATATACCTCGCCTGCACACGGGAGATGTATAGGGTGTTCTCCCCTATCTTGATGATGATATCGCTGGATTTGGGTGATTTCAAGGCCACTGGCAACATGACCGGACCAGAGCAGGAAGTGCAAATGCGGAAATCGTTTCCAGACTGGTTGATGAAATCGATGACGTTTTTGTCAACTGCTATCTCTGACATCTAAGCTCGTTTATCATACTGTGATATTTAACATGAACGACTGAATTACTGTCAAGGCAATTTTATCTACCTCCTTTAACAATCACCCGGTCTGTGAAGGTGGTTCTCGACACGTCGGCCCTTTTCGGCTTGGAGCAGGTTCCTTCGGATTGGGAGGCATTCATCACCGATGGGGTACTGGCCGAACTGGAGAAGTACAAGGACCGTCGGGCAGATCACCTTCTTCCTATGCTCAAGGTCTCTCAGGCCACCTCTCGGACCATCAGCATAGTGAAGCAGGCGGCCAAGGGCACCGGGGATACCGCCCGATTATCACCAGTGGATATAGAGGTACTGGCGCTGGCACTCGAGCTGGAGGCCAAGATAATTACTGACGATTATTCCATCCAAAATCTGGCCACGGTGCTAAAGGTCGAATATCTTCCCATGAACATGAAGGGGATAACAAAGGTGATCCGCTGGAACTATCTCTGCACCGGCTGTGGTAAGGTGTTCAAGGAGCAGCACGCTGACTGCCCCATATGTGGTTCTTCGTTGAGGACCACAAGACGAAGATGATCAGCTCTTTCCACCTAGTTCCTCGCTCCTCTTGGCTCCGGCCTCCACCGCGTCGATGAAGGCACCGCGCACCGCTGCCTCTTCCAGGACCCTCAACCCTTCAATGGTCGTGCCTCCGGGGGAGGTTACCAGGTCCTTGAGCTCTCCGGGGTGCTTCCGCGTCTCCAGATATGTCTTGCCCGCGCCCAGTACCGTCTGGGCGGCCAACTGCAGGGCCACATCCCTGGGCAAGCCTGCGAGCACGCCTCCATCGGCCATGGCCTCTATGACCATGTAGATGTAAGCTGGACCACTGCCACTTAGGCCGGTCACCGCATCCAGGAGGCGCTCATCCAGGCAGAAAGCTAATCCTACTGAGTTCAGTATGCTCTGGACCGTCTCCTTGTCCTCCTTCTTCGCTGAACGTCCCAAAGCGAAGCCGGAGGCTGAGGCACCCACTAGGCAGGGTTGGTTAGGCATCACACGAACCACGCGAACGCCCAAGTTGAGATGGGTTTCAATGAACGAGATCCTGACCCCGGCAGCTATTGATATTAGGAGATGTGCTCCGGTCAAGTACGGTTTTAGCTCTTCCAGTACCGGTCCCATATGCTGTGGTTTCACTGCAAGGATAACTACGTCCGAGGAACGAATGACCTCGATGTTGTCCGAGACCGTTCGGACGCCAACCGTCTTAGTGATATAATCTCTCCGCCCCGGCATTATCTCGCTCGCCGTGATGTCCTCCGCTTGGGTCATACCTGCTGAGATGATCCCCTTCATCATGGCCTCGGCCATGTTACCCGCGCCAACGAATCCGATCTTCAAATTCTCACCCGCCAATGGCAGTTCCACCTCTATTATTACTGATGTATTAATCAAATTTGGTTCAATCCAATTCGGAGCGATGGGCTTTCAGGAAGACCAGCACCTCCCTCATGAACGCTGGAAGATCGTCCGGGCGGCGAGAGGTGATCAGGTTATCGTCAACTACCACCTCTCTGTCCAAGTACCTTGCACCGGCATTGATAAGATCCACCTCTATGGAAAAGAACGAGGTCACCTTACGTCCCTTGACCACGTTGGCCGAGATAAGCAACGAACCACCGTGGCAAATCGAAGCCAACATCTTACCCTGGTCGAAGATGCCCCTGACCAGTTCTACGACAGCTGGATAACGCCTTAGGTGGTCCGGGGCATGACCTCCCGGAACGATCAATCCTTGGAACGTATGGGTATCGGCCTCCGCGGCTGAGACCGTGGCCGAGGCCTCGTAACCATGTTTTCCTTTGTACGATCGAACCTCGGGGCTTACAAGCACTGGTTGGAACCCCGCCTCGATCAATCGGTAGTAAGGATACCAAAGCTCGAGCTCCTCGTATCCATCCTCTAAAAGTATAGCTATCCTTTTAGATCCCTCTCTCATCATCAATCCATTTACTTCAAGGATATTAATAGCTCATCATTATCTTTTTCAAATAATAGGCAATTTTTTATTATTATCTTTACATGATTATATTACTAGCTGGTCATGCATAAAAATGGTTCACAATTGACCGCCTTCAATCTCAAAAGTATAAATAAAGGAAGCATTATCCACCTACAATGCTCGTAGACGACTATTTCCCGGTAGCAATATTTGCGCTGGTTGCGTTGTTGGTTCCCTTCATCGCCATTTTCATGGGGAAACTTTTTCGACCCACCAAGCACGCTGAGCTGAGAGATACCACCTACGAGTGCGGTGAAAGGCCCATCGGAGTGGCCCAGATTCAATTTCATGTTCAATTCTATATTTACGCCATTATGTTCGTGGCCTTTGACATCGTTACCGTCATTCTCCTGATTTGGGCCATGTCCTTTTCCGACCTCTCCGAAACCGCGAAGATCTTCGCGGTCACGTTCCTGATCATCTTGCTCGCAGGCGTTTTCTATACACTGAAGAAGGAGAGGATATTGTGGATATAGACCTGTCAATCCAGGCCATGACCATGTCAGCCAAGCAGTTCGGGGATATGACCAAGAACTTCATCCGCGAGACTGCCGTGGCCACAGGGGGCAAGAAGGCCATAGACAAACTGACCGCCCCTATTTGGTCGTGGGGACAGAGAAATTCCGTTTATCCATTGCACTTCGGAATCGCATGTTGCGCCTTGGAGATGGCCGCATCATCCGGTGCCCGTTTCGATGCCGAAAGGTTGGGTATCATTTATAGGTCATCACCGAGGCAGTCCGATGTACTATTGCTCAACGGTTGGATCTCATCAAAGATACGCCCCTCCCTGAAGGCACTGTATGAACAGATGCCTGCCCCTAAATGGGTCATAGCGATGGGGGAATGCTCAATATCGGGCGGTCCTTGGTATGACGCGTATAATGTCATACAAGGTGTGGACACGTTCATTCCAGTGGATATCTACATTCCGGGCTGCCCTCCCCGCCCAGATGCATTGATCGACGGGTTCTTGAAACTAAACCGAAAGATCACCGCAGAGAACCGCGGAAGCTTCCTGGATGACTGAGGTGCCCTGATGAAAGTAATTGTTTACGACAAGCCTGACAAGTCCGAGGAAGAGGTGGCCAATGCCATCAGGTCAAAATTCCCTGAGATGGAGGGGATCGAGGTCGCTCCACGCAGGATAACCTTCAAAGTGAAAAGAGAGGACCTACTGGACATATTCACGTTCATGAAGGATGAGCTGTCCTTCGAGCACAATACGTGCGTAACCCCCGTTGATTACTTGGACCATTTTACTATTGTCTATAATATCTCCTCTTACACAAACCACATCATGGCCGAGGTCCTGGTGGACCTGCCGCGCGATGATCCCACGGTAGATTCCATAACCCCATTGTGGGGAGGGGCGAATTGGCACGAGAGGGAAGCGTTCGATCTAATGGGCGTGGTGTTCAAAGGACATCCCGACCTGCGCCGCATCATGCTCCCCGATGAGTTCAAGTTCCATCCGTTGAGGAAGGATTTCCAGGTCGGAAGGAGGGTCTGAAATGTCTGATGAGATGTGGGTCAATATGGGTCCCCAGCACCCTTTCAACCATGGTCTGTGGAATCTAAGAGTGAGGCTAGACGGGGAGACAATCACCGCGGCTGAGCCAATAGTGGGTTACCTCCACCGAGGTTGGGAAAAGATGGTGGAGAACCGGACATATCCTCAGATCGTGCCCCTGGCCGACCGTCTTTGCTACGGTTCATCCTTTTCATGGAGCCATGTATATTGTTTGACCGCTGAGAAGATGTTCAACATCGAGGTTCCTGAGAGGGCTAAATACATCCGTACGGCCTGCTTGGAAATACAACGCATAATCTCCCACCTACTTTGGCTGATGGCGCTTGGTACTGATCTGGGAAGTTACACGATACTTATTTGGAGCCTAAGGGAAAGGGAGGTGTTCCTTGACCGTATGGTGGACCTGAGCGGGGCTCGTATGACCTACAACTATCCACGCATCGGCGGGGTCAGGAACGACATCCCAATGAATTTCGAGCGCGATATCAACCGCGCCCTGGACCTATTCGAGACCCGCCTGCGCGAGATCGAAGCCCTTACCGATGAGAACCAAGCCTTCCGCATGAGGACCGTGGGAATCGGCAAAATTGGCGCTGAGAAGGCCATGAACCTGGGTCTGACCGGTCCTAACCTACGCGGAAGCGGGGTGGATCTGGATCTCCGCCGCCACGACCCCTATGAAGTATACGAGGACCTTGATTTCGAGGTGTGCACGGCGACGGACGGTGATTGCTGGTCCCGTTACCGCGTCCGCATAGATGAGATGAGGGAAAGCGCCAAGATCGTTCGCCAGTGTTTCGCGGAAATGCCAAAGGGTCCAGTTCGGGTCAAGGTGCCCAGATGCCCTCCGAAGGGAACGGCCACCTGCCGGGTGGAGGACCCAAGGGGCGAATCGCTTATGTACGTGGTCAGTGACGGTACTGATAGACCGTATCGCCTGAAGGTGCGATCACCCAATTACGTTAATTTATCGGCGGCCCCGGAAATGCTACTGGGCCACAAGATTTCAGATGTCCCGTCCATCATGGGTGTGATGGACATGTGCATAGGAGAGACGGACCGGTGATCATATGGAGACACTTTACACCGTTTTACAGGGCTTATCCGAATGGTTGCTTGGCGTCATAGCCTGGTTGGTCGACTGGACCCGGTTGGGATTCCTCAGCGGTCTGGCCGATTGGCTGGAGACCGAGCCCGTATTGACCGCGGTCACCACGCTCCTTGTGGCAGTTATCTATCTGATCACGTTGATGATGATGGGGCTTTGCTTCATATGGATGGAGAGAAAGTTCCTGGGGCGCTTCATGGACAGGCGCGGAACCCAGGTCGGAGTTCTCGGTTTCTTCCAGAACTTCGCCGATGGTATCAAGGTAGTTCTGAAAGAGCACATCGTTCCGAAGGCCGCAGACCGCGGCCTGTTCGAATTCGCTATATTTGCTATACTGGCAACATCGTTCATGCTCTTTGGTTGCATACCGCTCAGCCCTCAATTCTATGTCATCAATGTTGATCTGGCGTTGCTGCTGGGGTTGGCCATATTCTCTTTCGCTCCATTCAGCATCCTGATAGGTGGATGGGCATCGAATAACAAGTTCACCCTCATCGGAGGTATGAGGGCGGCCGCCCAGCTGATAGCATTGGAGATCCCGATACTGTTGGTCGTGGTATCCGTGGTGGTAATGACTGGCAGCCTGTCCTTCATGGACATCGTTAGCTGGCAGCAGGAGAACATATGGCTTGGTATACCGCTGTTCATCGGCCTGATAACCTTCCTGATAGCGGCCATTGGTGAGGCGGAGCGTGTACCGTTCGACCTTCCCGAGGCCGAGGCTGAACTAGTGGAAGGATGGCAGACCGAATATGGTGATGTGAGATGGGGACTGGTCATGGCCAGCGATTATTTCCGCGCCTACATCATGTGCGCCCTGGTGACCATGATGTTCCTCGGCGGTTGGGACGGCCCCGACTTCATTTGGGCCGAGATCTGGTTCCTGTCGAAGACGTTCATCGTGTTCTTCTTCTTCGTATGGGTCAGGGCGGCCATGGTGAGGATCAGGACAGACCAAATATTGACCTTGGGCTGGAGGAGACTTCTCCCATTGGCAGTGGTCAACCTGCTAATCGCCATTGCTCTTAAGACCGCGGAGGTGTTCTAATGAAGATCGAGGAAAGGACTTACACCAAGGCGGACCACCTTCGTCCGACCGGGTACATAATGAAATCCATGAAGGTCACCTTCAAGGTTCTATGGCGATGTACCAAGAACCGGCCGAACACCATACTATATCCCTGGGAGAAGCTGGTCTACCCCGATAATTACCGCGGACGCCCCGGCATAATACTGGATAAATGTATCGGTTGCGCCCGTTGCGTCAATGTTTGTCCTAACCAGTGCATAGAGATGGTCTCCATCGAGACACCCGAATTAGGCAAGGTGAAGCGCCCTCAGATCAACGTGGCCCGATGCATGATGTGTGGTAACTGTGCTGAGATATGCCCTACCAACGCTATGCTGGTCACTCCTGAGTTCGAGCTAGCCTCGTACAACCGGGCTGACATGATGTACGATCCAATCAAATTGCAGCACCCCCACAAACCGGGATATGAGGTCAACTATGAGTTCGCCCTCTCTTCCGAATTGAAGGCTGGTACAGCAAAGACCTACGCTAAGAACGATCCCAATATGCACGATACCATCGTTCTGGACGGCGTCAAGTGTATCTCCTGTGCGAGATGTGCTAAAACCTGTCCCACTGGCGCTATCGAGATGGTCGAGACGGGAGAACTGAACCCGAAGAATAAAAAGCCGATCAAACGGCCGAAGTTCGAAAACACCAAGTGCGTGGTCTGCGAACAATGTGTCGAGGTATGTCCCAAATCGGCCCTTTCCATAAAGGAGGTGTTGTGATGGACCTGACCACAGTGTTCTTTCTGATATTTTCCGGTCTGACGGTAGGTTGTGCCGTAATGGTAGTGGCATCGAAGGACATCGTACACAGCGTGGTGTTCCTGGCGGCCACCTTCGTTGGTGTAGGCATAATATACATGTTCCTTAACGCAGAATACCTGTTCCTCATCCAGATACTGGTGTATGTCGGCGCTATCAACGTCCTGATATTGTTCGGTATCATGCTGACCAAACGCCGGATGGTGGGGCACGATTCCTGCCAGGATGAGAAGAGCGGGAGGTGGTTCCCGTGAAGATCGGTGATTCAACTCAAGCCGTAGTTGTCAAGTTGCTCGTCGTTGGACTGCTGATCGAGCTCATGCTGTACTCAGTGTTCTCCGTGGAATGGGGCGACGTGGGCGACGTGCTCATTGAAACGGCCGATATCGGTAAGATGCTCTTCAACCAATACGGTGTGGCGGTGCTCATGCTGGGCCTACTTTTACTCTCCGCCATTCTGGGCGGGGTATTCATTGCACAGGAGGAAGAGGAATGAGCATACCACTGGAATACATACTGGTCCTCTCATCAACCCTGTTCGCCATCGGGGCGGCTGGGGTCATATTAAGAAAGAACGCCATCATCATATTGATGTCCATAGAGCTGATGCTCAACTCTGCGAACATCAACATGGTGGCCTTCTCATCGTACTTTGGTGATGCCCGTGGACAGATGTTCGCTCTAATATCCATCGGCATAGCCGCGGCCGAGGTAGCGGTTGGTCTAGCGATCCTGCTCAACCTGAACAAGTTGAAGAAGACCGTGAATGTGGATGACATCAACTTGCTGAGGTGGTAAGAATGGACATATTGGAATACGCATGGTTGATCCCGGTCATCCCCTTACTGGCCTTTGTCATAGTGGGATTCCTGGGTAACAGGATGAAGGACAAAGGAGGCCTGGTCTCCATCCTCGGTGTCGGGGGCGGAATGGTCCTGGCCCTTTGGACGGCCTTCGAGATACTCACTACCGGACGAGTTTATGAAGTGTCTATGGACTGGGTAGTTCTCAGCTCCGAATACAGATTGGAGATGGGAGTGTTCCTGGACAACGTAGCGGCCATGATGCTGATCGTGGTGTCCTTCATCGCCTTCCTGGTAGTGGTCTACTCCACCGCCTATATACACGATCAGGGCCCGCGCCGTCACCGATACTACACCGAGATATGCCTGTTCGTGGGCGTAATGCTCGGACTGGTGCTGGCCAACAACTTCATACAAATGTTCATCTTCTGGGAGCTGGTCGGACTGTGTTCCTACCTGTTGATCGGCTTCTGGTTCGAGAGGCCTGCTGCGGCTCGCGCCGCCAAGAAGGCCTTCCTGGTGACCAGGGTGGGGGACGTCATGTTCATGATCGGCCTCTTCCTGCTGTTCACTGAGCTCAAGACCCTTAACTTCCAACTGGTCTGGAGTGCTTTAGATACTGCGGACGCTGCTACGCTGGCCTTTGCTGGTTTCTTCCTTTTCGGAGGTGCCATAGGCAAGAGCGCGCAGTTCCCGTTACACGATTGGCTACCGGACGCCATGGAAGGTCCGACCACAGTGTCCGCTTTGATACACGCGGCCACCATGGTCAACGCAGGTGTTTACCTGGTCGCCAGAGCTTTCCCGATACTGACCCACAGCGCCGAGGTCAGTCTGTTCGTGGGCGTAATCGGAGGTATAACCGCCTTCATCGCGGCCACCATGGCTCTCTGCGCTCCAAAGATCAAAGGGGTCCTCGCCTATTCCACGGTGTCCCAGCTGGGATACATGATATTGGCGTTGGGCGCTGGTGCATACATGTGGCACTTCGGCTATTATATCGAGGCAAGCATTGCCTTCGGTGCAGGCCTGTTCCATCTGATGAACCATGCCTTCTTCAAGGGGCTGCTTTTCCTGGGTGCCGGCTCGGTCATACACTATGTACACACTGAGGACCTGAACAAGATGGGTGGGTTGGGCAAGTACATGAAGGTGACATCGATCACCATGCTCATAGCCTCCATATCGATCGCTGGTATCCCGCCTTTCTCCGGGTTCTGGAGCAAGGACGAGGTACTGGCCGTGACATTCCAGGCAGGAGACGTCAACCTGACCTTCATGTTACTATGGATATTGGGGGTCCTGACCGCCTTTATGACCGCCTTCTACATGTTCCGCATGTGGTTCATGGTGTTCAGAGGAAAGGAGAACGAGGGCACCAAGCACGCCACCGAGCACGGGCATCACAAGCACGAAGCCCCGGTGGCAATGCTTCTGCCTCTGGTTGTCCTTGCCGCGTTGGCCTTCGGCTCTGGATTCTCCCTGTTCATCGGAGATGGGTTCTTCGGCAGCATCTACTACCACGAAGCCCACGTCCTGAGCATAGGGGAGCGCCTGACAGATGTGTTCACATCGCCCTTAACATACGTCTCAATAATCGCAGCCGTAAGCGGCATCGTGCTGGCCTACTTCAGTTTCCTAAAGACCACGGTGTCTGCAGAGAATTTTGTCTCCAAGGGATTCCCCAAGGCAATGCACAAGCTGTTACTGGACCGTTACAAGTTCCCGGTAGCCTATGATAAGATAGGTTACGCTGGCCTCTACGGTTTCTCGTTGCTGCTGGACAAGTTCGATCGCTACGTAATCGACGGCATAGTCAATGCCATCAGCGCCTTCCTGATCGGAGCCGGAAGAGTGGTCCGCAAGGCCCAGACCGGTTTCATTCAGAGCTACACCACCTTGTTATTGGCGGGTGTATCGCTGATCATAATACTGCTCTATGTCGTAGGAGTGTTGAGGTGATCCCATGTTAGAGAACATACCGATATTATCCCTGCTGTTGCTCTTTCCCTTGATCGGTGCAGTGGTCACCTTTTCCTTAGGAAAGAACCCCAAGGCGGCAAAAATGTCCGCCCTGGTATTCTCTGCTATACCGTTGTTGCTGTCTCTGTTGATGCTCACCGAGTACACTCAGACCGCTGGCGGCTATCAATTCGTGGAGTCGTTCTCCTGGATCGATACCCTTGGTATCCAGTATATCATGGGTGTCGACGGCATCAGCGTGCCCATGGTCTTCTTGAGCACGTTGCTGGTATTCCTGGCAGTCATATTCTCCTGGGATATCGAACACCGGACCCATCAGTACATGGCCTTGTTGCTGGTGCTGGAGCTCGGAATTCTCGGGGTCTTCATGGCCCTGGACTACTTCGTGTTCTACATCTTCTGGGAGGTCGTCCTGATCCCGATGTACTTCCTCATCAGCGTATGGGGTGGTCCCCGGCGTTCCTATGCCGCGATCAAGTTCTTCATCTATACCCACATAGCAAGTTTGGTAATGCTGCTGGGGATATTCGCCCTCTACTTCGAGGCCGGCTCCTACAACGGCTATTACTCCTTCAGTATGGAGACCATCAATGCCGTGTCCCCGTTCTTCTCCGATACCTTCCAGATAGTGGTGTTCGGGGCTCTCTTCTTCGGCTTCGCCGTGAAGATGCCCATGTTCCCCTTCCATACCTGGTTACCGGACGCTCACGTGGAGGCACCTACCGCAGGATCGGTCCTGCTGGCCGGTCTGCTGCTGAAGATGGGTGCATACGGTATCATACGCGTGGCCTTCCCGGCCCTTCCCAGCGGTGCTGAGGAGTGGCAGTTGGTCATGGTCATCATGGCCATATTGTCCATCGTCTACGGTGCGGTCATGTGTCTGGCCCAGAAGGACCTAAAAAAGATGGTGGCATATTCTTCCATCAGCCACATGGGTATCGTATTGTTGGGATTCGCCACCTTTACCGAGCTGGGTATTGCGGCCGGTGTCTTCCAGATGTTCGCCCATGGTCTCATCACTGCCGTCCTCTTCATGATGTGCGGTGTGATGCAGCATAAGGTCGGCACCAGGAACATCCCTCGATTGGGAGGGCTGGCTGCAAAGATGCCATATGCTGCGACCTTCATGGTCATCGGCTTCCTGGCATCCCTGGGACTTCCGGGCATGGTCGGTTTCGTGGCCGAGTTCTCGGTCTTCACCGCCACCTACGATGCTTTCGGCTGGTTGTTACTGGTCCCGGTGATAAGCGTGGCCATAACCGCCGCGTATTACATCTGGGCTCTGCAGCGGACAATATTCGGGCCTCTGACCAAGGAGGTGGACACCGAACACATACACGATCTGTACTGGTATGAGACACTGCCATTGGCGGTGCTGAGCGGGCTCATCGTGTTATTCGGTATGTTCCCTGGCTTGATACTGGATTATATACGGCCTGCATTGGGCACGGTCGTGGGCCTCTTGGGAGGGATCTAAGTGGACTATTCAGCACTATATCCGGAGATCATACTGGCCCTATTCGCTATCGCTATGCCCGCAGTAGGGATGATGCTGAAGGACAGTAAGTTCCTGGCCGCGGTATCGCTGGCAGGCGTAGGCCTGGCCATGCTTGCGGTCTTTATGCACTTCTACGAAGGATTGGGAGCCGCCGTCTTTGACAACGGCCTGCTGGTCCTGGACGATTTCAGTGGACTGTTCATCATGGTCTTCCTGATCGTGGCCTTCGTGGTCATACTGGCCTCTGCAAAGTTCATCGAGGGTGAGAAGCACGCTCCGGAATATTACTCCCTGATCCTGCTGGCGACCGTAGGCATGATGTTGGTGGCCGCGTCCACCGATCTCTTCGTGCTCTACATCGGCATCGAGATCACGAGCATATCCTCGTACGCCCTGGTGGCCTTCCGCAAGAAGGACATCAAGGGGACAGAGGCAGCTACCAAGTACTTCATATTCGGCGGGATCTCCTCGGCCTTCACCCTGTTCGGTATCTCCCTGGTGTACGGCCTCACAGGAACAACATCCTTCGCAGACATTGGCGTAGCCGTCGGTAGCCTGGTGGAATTCAAGGAGATGATCTGGCTAGCTTTGGTCATGGTCATCGTCGGCTTTGGCTTCAAGGTGGCAATGGTGCCCTTCCACGCCTGGGCCCCGGACGTTTACGACGGTGCCCCTAGCACCATCACCGCCATGCTGGCGGCCGGTTCAAAGAAGATGGGTCTCGTTGCCATGTTCAAGTTCTTCTTGATCGCCATGCTCGCCATCAAGGCGGACTGGGAGATGGTGATCGCGATCATGGCCATACTGACCATGACCGTCGGCAACCTGGCGGCACTGAACCAGACCAGCATCAAGAGGATGTTGGCCTACTCCAGCATCGCCCAGGCCGGCTACATATTGATCGCCATCGCGGTAGGAACGGAGTTCGCCCTGACGGGCGGTATATTCCACATCCTGACCCACGCCTTCATGAAGGGCGGGGCCTTCATCATCGTGGCCACGCTGGCCGTGGCGGCCATCGGCGAGAGGATAACGGACTACAAAGGACTGGCCAAGAGGTCCAACTTCATGGCCTTCTCCATGACCATTCTGCTCTTCTCTTTGGCGGGCATACCGCCTCTGGCCGGGTTCGCTAGCAAGGTCGTGCTGTTCTCCTCGCCCATACAGGGCGGTTTGGCCGGGTCGGAATGGCTTATCTGGCTGTCCGTGGCTGGTATCATCAACAGCGCCATCTCCCTGTACTACTACGCTCGCGTGGTCAAGTACATGTACGTGGATGAGCTGGATGAGGATGTCCCGGTCGAGAAGCTGAAGCTGCCGAAGAGCATGATGGCCGCGGTGGCGATATGCGTCATAGCCGTGATCAGCATCGGTCTGTATCCAGACTTCTTTATCCAGCTGTGTCAGGACGCCGCCCGGGCATTATTGGCCTAAAATCCTTTCCCAATTCTTCTTCTTTTTTTCTTTATCAGCTTAGGTGCTGGCGGTAATATGGTGGATAAATCCAGTAACGATTAAGTATGGATTTATCATATCCAGCGACGATGCCTCGGTCTTGGGATTACTCTATTAAGGAAGAGCTGCACCAGGTGGATCAGGAGATCCGTCGCAGCATTCAGTCGGAGCAACCCATTCTGACCGAGATCTGCGATTACGTGATATCATCTGGCGGCAAGCGCATGCGCCCCGGTGTCACCATATTGTCCTACCTGGCCAACGGAGGCCGCGACGTGGCCGATGCGGTGAAGATCGCCGCGGCCTTCGAGATGATACACAGCGCTACCCTCATACACGATGATATCAACGACCGTTCAGAGATGAGGCGCGGAAAACCGTCCGCATACAAGAGATACGGACTGCAGGAAGCACTGATCAGTGGTGATTTCCTTTTCGTGAAGGCTTTTTCCATTGGCGGGTTTTTCAACGAGGAGATAGTGAACATGGTGGCCGACGCCTGCACCGCCATCGCCGAAGGTGAGATAGTGCAGTTCGAACAGGAGGGTGAGATATCCCCACTGGACGTTTATCTGGACATCATAAGGGGAAAAACGGCGAAACCCATCATGGCCGGTGCCCGGATAGGGGCATACCTGGCCGAGGCCGAACCCCATGCAATTCAGGACATGGGGGAATATGGTCTCAACATCGGAATGGCCTTCCAGATCGTCGATGACATCCTGGACATAGTGGGCACGGAGCAGATGCTTGGGAAGCCACGCATGGTCGATTTCTCCGAAGGGAAGGCCACACTGCCTATGATACTCGCCATGGACGATGGGGAAGTGGGAAAGCGGTTGACGGAGCTTTTCAACAAGGACCATAAGACCCATCGGGACGTCGATGAGGCTGCAGAACTGGTATGCAGGACCACGGCGCTGGACATATCTCGAAAGAAGGCCCAGGAATTTGCCGATCTTGCAGTGATGGGATTGAAGGAAGTCCCCGATTCAATTCACAAGGAAGGGTTGCGGAAGCTCGCCTCGACGGTGGTCACCCGTAGCAATTGAACCTTCACTAGTTGACGTCATCAATAATACTATGGTGAAGACCATGAGCAAGGAAATGAAGGTCGATGTGGTCGTGGTCGGCGCCGGTCCGGCCGGCAGCACTACCGCCAGGTTCGCGGCGGAAGGCGGAGCGAACGTATTGGTACTGGAACGCAGACCCCTGGTGGGCGTTCCGGTGCGCTGCGGGGAGTTCATGCCTAGCTTCGATGAGATGCAGGGAATGTTCCCCCTGGTCGAGGACATGGCCGATATCTTCGAGGTTCCCGCGGACCTCATGGCATTGAAGTGCGACACCATACGCATCTTTTCACCAAAATTCACTCGTTACGAACTTCCCTTCGGCGGATACACGACCGACAGGGACCGACTGGACCAGTTCTTTGCCGCCCAGGCCGAGAAGGCTGGGGCAGAGGTGCTCACGGGTCAGCGCGTGATCAAGGTCGAGGAAGGCCTGGTTCGGACGGAAGAGCTAACGGTCCGGGCCAAGGTCATCGTGGGAGCGGACGGTCCGCTTTCCCTGGTGGGCAAGGCCTTCGGGTTGGAACGGTCCAAGGACCTTTGCCCCGCAGTGACGGTCCAGGTCCCAGGAGATTTCGATCCTGTCCCGGAGATGTACTTCGGCACGGTAGCTCCAGGCGGATACGCTTGGATCATCCCAAAGAAAGGGGCGGCGAACATCGGCCTGGGCGTATCCCGCAAGTTCGGGAACGCCCCGGTGATGGAGTACTTCGACACCTTCATGAAGACGAAGGGTCTGACATCCGAAAAGCCCCACGGCAAGTTCGTTCCCATGTCCGGTCCGATCAGCAGGACGGTGGCCGGGCAGGCATTGGTCGTTGGCGATGCCGCTGGCCAGGTCATGGCGGTGAACGGCGGTGGAATACCCATCGCCCGGATCGCCGGAAGGGTGGCCGGTCAGGTGATCGCCGAGAACGTTCTCAAAGGAACACCTCTTACCAAGTACGAGGAGGAGTGGCGCAGACTGGTCTACAAACCCCTGCGGACCGCGGTGCGCACCAAGTTCCTGGCCGAGCTATGCTTCGGGAGCAGCTGGCGTTTAGAGATGGCCATGCGCTTTTTGGGTGAGCGGAGGATGAACAATCTCATCCGCTGCAAGCGCATACTGCCTTAGACACCGCGTATCATGGAGATGAGCGCGCGAGGGATGCTGCGGATCAGCCCCTTAGACGCCCATTCCATCTCCCGCTTATGTGTGATGGTGCTCTCCATCAGTTCCTCGGAACGCCTTTGCAGCTCCTGGAACTCCTTCCTGCGCTCCTCCGGATCTTCTATGGCCACGGCCATGTCGACCCTCTTCATCATATCCGCCGCCTCCTTGGAGCGCTGCAGGCGATAGTCCAGCTCCTCCCGGGTGATGAGCCCGCAATCGAAGCGGGCCTTGTTTATGGCATCGGCCGCCTCGTAGCTCACCTCGGCGATATCGTCCCGGGTCATCCATTTGGTCTCATAGGACAGCACGTACTTCCAGCTGGGGGAGGGCAGTCGGACCCGATGCTCTTCCAAGGTGCGGGCCAATGATATGTAACCATACTTTTCCGGGTCCTCAAAGGCCATGGAGCCGGGGTCCAGGAAAGGTGCCAATGGGGAGATGAACACGCAAAGCCGGGGATCCTTGTTCGCCACCAGATACAGCTCCTTGGCGTACTCGGCGCTCTTGACCGCTGATTCCCTGGTCTGCTGCGGCAGGCCGATCATGAAAAAGACATCGAATCGTTCCGCGCCGTACTTCAGGGCGTTTCTTATCGATTCCTCCAGCTCCTGATTGGAGTACTTTCGTCCCAGGGCCTCACGCACCATCGGGTCGTGCGAGTCCGGCGATATCTCCACCGAGAAACCCTTGGTGTGGGTGCTCGCCAATTTGTAGAACTCCTCATCCGGAGGGGTGAAGAACTCGAAGACCAGCGGATTGGTGACCTTCAGGCGCTTGACCTCAGCGAAGAATCGTTCCATATACTGCTTGCCACCGCGCCTGGGGTCGCCCACGATGAAGGTGGGCGCCTTGATGTACTGTTGAATGTTGTGAACGTCCTGCGCAAGTTTCTCCGGGGAGCGGAACGCCGGCTTCTTTCGGTTGAGGAACTTGTGCATGGCCGGGCAAGAGCCGCCGCACACCGTGCATTGAAGGTGGCAGCCCTTGATGGAGAAGACCATGGTGATGGGGTAGCGGTCCCAGTCCTTGAACGGCTTATGACCTTCCAGATCGCGGTGCTTGATGACCGAGCGCACGATCCAGCCGTAATCCACATCCTGGTAATCCAGGTCCTCAGGGACGAAGGTGATGGGGTTGTGGTGATGCTGGCCGTTCTCCTTCCAGCTGAGGTTCTCCACCTTCTCCAATGGCGTGCCGTTCTTCAGTGCCTCCATGAGCTGCTGCAATGGGATCTCGGTCGAATCGCCCTTTAAGATCATGTCCACCTGGGGGTAGGTGAGAAGTTCCTCGTGGTAGTAGGTGGCAGAGAATCCCCCCATGAGCACCTTCGCGTCAGGGTGATGCTTCTTGACCAGATTGGCTATCTCCAAGGCGCCGTGGGCGTGGGGCAGCCAGTGCAGATCGATGCCGAAGACCTTGGAGTCCAGCTTGGCTATGAGCTTCTCCACGTCCAGCTTTCGGTGGTTCAGCATCATGCTGGCCAGGTTGATGATCCGCACCTTGTGACCGTTCTTGGCCAGATGCGCGGCCATGGTGGTGAAACCGAACGGGTACATCTCGAAGACCGGGGTGGACGGGACCATGTCGCTCACCGGTCCGTAGAACAGGAACTCCTTGCGAAAATCGTAAACGCTCGGTGCGTGCAGGAAAATGATGTCCTCTTTGCTCATGCCATCGCGCCTCTGGCACGCTGACAAACTCGGAGATATTTAAACATGTCAGGAGTTCCAAAGTCCTTTTACGGGGATCACTTCCCGAAGCGCCTCTTCCTGGCCTGGAAAGTGCGGATTGCCCGCAGAAAATCGACCTTGCGGAAACCGGGCCAGAAAACGTCCGTAAAGTAAAGCTCTGAGTATGCCAGTTGCCAGAGCAGGAAATTCGAGACCCGTTCCTCTCCGGACGTACGCAGCACCAGATCGGGATCTGGGAAATCGGCGGTGTAGAGGAAACTGGAGAACATCTGTTCGTTGATGTCATCCACCTCCAGTTCCCCCTCCTTCACCTTTGTGGCTATTCGGCGTATGGCCGAGATCATCTCTTGACGGCTGCCGTAGGCCAGGGCGATGTTATAATAATAATGGTCATAGTTCTTGGTCCTCTCCTCGGCCACCTCGATGGAGCGGATGACCCTCTCCGGCAACAGTTCCCGCTGCCCGAGCACGGTCACCTTGATCTTATGCTTGTGGATGCGTTGGTCCTCTGCCAGTATGAGGAAGTTCTCCTCGAACAGGTCCATCAGGTAATGCACCTCCACCGCGTCACGGTCGAGGTTCTCGGTGGAGAACGCATACACCGTCAACACCTTGATGCCCATTTCCAGGCACCACTCCATGACCTCCTCGAGCTTCTCCTTTCCCTTGACGTGGCCTTCGTGGGCGATCAGCCCTATCTCCATGGCGAAGCGCCGGTTCCCGTCCATGATTATAGCCACATGTCCAGGGATCTCGCCCTCCATGACCTCCTTTAAAAGCCGCTTCTCGTATGTCTGGTAAGCGGTGTTGGCGATCACTCGGGTGATTTCATTGGACATGCAATATTACCTGGATCCCATCAACGTTCTAACTTCCTAAGTCTTCTGGCAGTCCCGCGGCCTTCAAGCCCATATCGAAGCATCCTATGGCTGCCACGGCGCCGATGATGCCCCGCTTCCCGGTTATCTCCACGATCTCGACCCCGTTGCGCTGGGCCACGTCCACCGCTTGCTGCGGTATGTAGATGACGCTCTTGGCCTTCCATCCATAGTCTTCCAGCTCCGGCGGTACTTTGAGGCCTACATAATAGGCCATGGTGGTCTCCGAGGACAAGGTGCTCTTCCGCAGCTCCTCCTTGAAATATTCCAGCAAGGCCGGAAGCTCGTTTTCCTTTATGGCGAAGCTGACCCCTACCGATGAGCAGTTGGTGGTCTTCTCCGGCACTTTGGGATTGAGTTGAATGATCTTATGTTTCAGCAGATGTCCGATCGGACATGCTTGCGCCACCTTCAGCATCATGGACCAGGTGGCCCCTTTCTGCTTGGTGTCCGTATCGTCCACCGAAATTATAACCCGCACCATTTTGGGGGTTATGATGGTCACTTCCACCCGATGTCCTCCCCCTATCTGGACGTCATCGGGGTATTCGGTGGCGATGGTCCCCGGTCCCTGGGGCATGCACGCGCCCACTCCCACGCTGGCGCCGGCAAGACCGACCCAGGTGGTCCTAACCTCCTCACCGTCGACCGTGACCGATCTCAAACCCTGTCCCCCAACGTCCTTGGAGGCCGGTCCGAAACGTATCTCTCGCTCACCGATGATGGTGTCCATGGTGATGGTGTTGCCCTCCACGGTGATGTTGGTGATGGCGCCCCCGGCACGCTTGCGATTGCAGGCGTCCCATTCCACCGGGCCTTTTGCAGAGCATTCCTCGATGACCTGGGCCACTCCGTTCTTTTCATCGATCAGGGTAAAGATACCGCGACAGAACAATCGTCCATACTTTTTAGTGACCTCTTCCGGTGAGAGCCTTTGCACCATGATGACATCCCTATGCTCCATTGACTGGAGGTGTGGAAGGATACCCTTAGGCTTTATTATGGTTTCCCTGGTCCAGGGTCACGAGTCTGGAAGGGAGGGATGACATGGCCAGCAGCAATATTTCTCCCCATTTGTTCCTGTAGACGAGGAATTTGCCTTTGCAACCGAGGACCTCGCCGCGATGGTGGCCAGGGAGCGTATCGAACCGCGCCCGGGACAGGTCCAATGGTGGCAGGGGGTAATCGGTCAGCGATCGTACCCCGGTCGGTCTGATCAGATCACCGTTCACCGAGGAAAGTGCACGATCGAGCATCTCTTGGTAGGCATCGCGGTCGATCCTTCGTCCTTGGGCCTTCAGGAACGCATTGCGGCGGACCCATTGTGTGGCCTTCAAAGCCTTGGAAAGGACGTTCTCAGCCTTCCTAGCCTCCAATCTATTGGGGTATATGCCTAGCTGAGCAATAGCGTCCGCACCCTGCTCTATGGCTCTTTCCATGAACCGGGAGGAGAGGGTCATGCCCACCTTGATCATGTCCCCATAGAACGCGGCGTAGACGCGATGCTCCCGGGCGCATATCTTTCCCCCTGGACAATCCGTGTTCACGCCATCGCATGCCGGTTCGAAGATACAGTTCTGCACCGGTATCCAGGAGGAGGCGCACATCGGGCATTGGTCGTACTGTCCTATGACCTCGCGACGCATGGGGCAGGGTTGATGGCCGTTCTCGTTGAACGAACCGACGCAGCGGCGAGCCTCGGATACCGTAAGGTCCAGATGATCTCCTGGATGGAACTCGGCGGACGCACCCTCCTCTATCCCGTTCTTTTTAAAATCGAAGATCACCAGCTTTGGCTGGAAACCCTCCCATTCCCAGGAGATGGCGTGGCCGGCATAGGCCATCAGTCTCTGACGCCGCAGGATGGCGTCCGCGGTCTCGAACACGCTCCTTCAACCGGTCAACGAAGATTAAAAAACTATGTTCCGGTGGAACGATCTTGAAGGCACATCGCTATGCAAACACCGTATCAGTAATGGAAATTCGCTGATAATAATTTTATATTAGATAGGCTCTGCTGAATCCAGATGCTAAGCATTATCACCACGACCACTACAAGCGCTTCAAGCAGCGTCATATCCATCTCCACCGCCATAGGTGTGGGTGTAGGCGGTGCTTTGATCGCCATACTGCTGATAATGTTGTTGTCTTCACGGGAGCTGATCTCCGCATCCAGCAAGAATTCTAAAAAGGTCTTGGCCTCGTTGGACGCGGCCATCGTCCCTCTGCTGGTGGTATTCTCTCTGACCATCGTCTTCCAGGTCCTGGAGATAGTGGGCACCATAAACGTATGAGAGGATGCTTACGCCATCCTTCGGGGTACCATCGTTATTTTTCATATTTTGATATCGCAGGATATCATGAAATATTCCATTCCATGCTCATTTCAGCCAATCTGGCTCCAATGATTTTTTTTTAAGGTGGTTCATAAGCGATGATGGGCCCGCATCAGATAAAAATCGACCACGGTCATCGAACAGGGCGTGCGATGGGAACGGTCCAGACCAACGTTCGTCATCCAAGGAAGGCATCATATGGAAGTGGTAATTGGAGATAATTCTTATAGAGAAATATCTCTGAGAATTAGAATGTCATTTCAAGCTGAAATGGCAATGATCATAGGATGTGAAGATTATATGGGCAGGACAGTAAATACCCACGCGATAAGTGTCGTAATAATGTTCTTATTATTGTCGACCACACTATGCGTGTTCGCCACCGGTACGGCCGTAGCTGATTCGGACAGTACTTTGGCTTCCGTGAGCGGAAAGGTGGTAGACGCAGATGGGACCGGCCTAGCAGGAATTACCGTGGAATTGGAAAATGGTACCTCGGTGATCTCGGACGCACAGGGTGGGTTTGCCATCATGGTCACCCCCGGGGAACATACCTTGACCTTCAGTGGCCCGGGTATCAACTCCAGAGATGTAATGATAAGCACCGATAGTTCCGGATTGGCCATGGGTAATGTCTGGACCACCGAATCGAACGATGCCATGGACATGACCGTTCCGATCGTGCTCAGCGTCGTAGGATTGCTGGTCGTGCTTCTGCTGGTAATGATCTGGCGGAAAAAGAAGAAATAGTGATAAAAAACCCCTTCCACTTTTTTTAAAAGGCCCGTTCCAGATATCACATCCGGGCGCGCATGGACGGGAGCATAACTCTCTGTGATACCAAGGTCTGACAACATGGCCATCGTCGGTCCCATTTAGGAGCTGATCATCCGCCGACCCATGTCGATAGGTCGTTCGTGCTTTGTTCGGGCGGCGGTACGAGAAAGATCAGCTCTCAGGCGTTCATGAACATCGATCGCGTGATCAGATGACCGAATGGCGATGTCAATTCAGTGCCGTTTAAAGGCTCTGAAAGAGATCGCCCGAAAGAAAAGGTGTTCTGATAGGTCTACCGATCATTTACCCTAAAGGCTCTCTTCCTCTTCCTTCTTAGAAAGGAACTCCGGTGGTATCTCCTGGGTCAGGAACACGGTCTTCCCGGCCTGGGATATCACATTGCCGGCCTCGATGGCCGCCGTAGCATCGATCTCCAATATGATCGGGGCCTCCACCCTTACCCTGCCCGCATTAAATGCATCCTGGTATGTCTTGGACAAATGCACCATCTTGCGGTCCGAGGGCCGCAGGCCCGTTTCCAAGATGATGTCCGCCTCCTCAGGAGTGGCGGGGTAGTACAGGAATTCCGGGATGTTGTCCGTGGGAAGCTTAAGGTCCAGTTCCAGGGAGTGACCGTAAGTGGCGCGCATGAGGTCGTTGCTAATCTGGTAACGGCCTTTGGGGTCGGTCTCGATTATGGCCACAACGTGATGGGGTCTGAGCCAGTGATACCTGCGGTTGCTGTCGCGCATGGCGCTGATGAAATCGCGCAGGTTCACGAATCCCTGCTCGTCCATATCCAGGCCGAACCGCTCCGGGAAATGGCGCAGCACACCGGCCAGTGTCCGTCCCAATTGCTCGAGCTCCTGCTCGCTCATCAAGAACTTACCCGGCTCTCCGCAGATGGGACAGGTCTCCCCGCGATAATAACCGTGCTCGCCGCATTCCCTTAACATAACGAACCCTCGAACATACAAAGTTGATATTAAACTTTAGGCCGTTCCTGGCGTCCCAGAACCCTCTCAGCCGCCTGCACGGTGTTCTGCATCAGCATGATTATGGTCATCGGCCCTACTCCGCCGGGCACCGGTGTGATCGCCGACGCCTTTTCTTTCACCGCGGCGAAATCCACGTCGCCTACGAAGCGGTACCCTCTAGGCGCGGTCGGATCATCGATGCGGTTGGAACCGACGTCCACCACCACCGCTCCCTCCTTCACCATATCGGCCGTGATGAAGTTGGCCTTCCCCATGGCCGAGACCAGCACATCCGCTTGCAGTGTGATGTCCTTCAGGTTCTCGGTCCGCGAATGACACACTGTGACCGTGGCGTCGGCCGCCTGGTTCTTCTGCATCAATATGGCCGCCAGCGGTTTGCCCACTATGTTGCTGCGCCCTACTATGACCACATGCTTCCCGGCCACTTTATGACCGCTGCGCGAAAGGAGCTCCTGAATGCCGTGGGGGGTGGCCGGAAGGAAACCGTCGTTCTCCCCGATCAGCATCTTGCCCACGTTCACCGGGTGGAAGGCGTCCACGTCCTTGTCCGGGTCTATGGCCCGAACGATCTTGCTGACATCGATGTGCTTGGGCACGGGCATCTGCACCAATATGCCGTGGATCCGGGGATCATCATTGAGCTTCTCGATCAATCCGAGGAGGGAACCCTCGCTGTAATCCGAGGGCATGATCAACGTCTGAGAATAGATGCCAAGTTCCTGGCAGGCCTTGCCTTTCATCCTGACGTAGGACGAAGAGGCCGGATCATCACCCACCAATATGACCGTCAGCCCGGGGGTGATCCCTTCGGATTGCAGCTTGGCGATCCTCTTGGTCAGGTCCTTCCGGATCTGGTCTGCGACCTCCTTGCCATTGATGATCTTTGCGCCCATTTCCAGTCCAGGCTCTTGATGGCATAGCAATATTAATAAAAATTGGGGACACGGGTAAAAAAATACTTTATCCTCAGGCTGGATATCGGATTCGGTCAGAGAGCCCATGAAGAGCAATATTGAGATCGCCCAGGAGGCCCAGGTCCTCACCATCGATAAGATCGCCGCCAAATTGGATATCTCAATGGAAGAGATCGTACCATACGGGCGGCATATGGCCAAGGTGCCTTTGTCCGTGCTGCGCCGCTTCGAAGGCCAGGAGAACGGGAAACTGATCCTTACCACGGCGATCACTCCCACTCCGGCCGGTGAGGGCAAGACCGTCACCACCATAGGTTTGGTCCAGGCCCTGGGGCTTAAGGGGCATAAGGTCATGGGCGCGATACGCGAACCGTCCCTGGGACCTACGTTCGGTCTGAAGGGCGGCGCCACTGGAGGAGGCCTTTCCCAGGTCTATCCGATGTGGGACATCGACCTGCATTTCACCGGGGACATCCATGCAGTGGGGGCGGCCCACAACCTTCTATCGGCCATCCTGGAGAACCACATCGCCAAAGGGAACAAGCTGAACATCGATCCCACCCGGATCTTTCTGATGAAGGCCATCGACATGAACTGCCGGGAACTGCGCAATATAGTGGTTGGCCTCGGGGGGCGCAAGGAGGGGGGAATACCGCACGAGAGCGGGTTCCTCATCACCGTGGCGTCGGAGATCAGCGCCATACTGGCTCTGACGACCTCGATGACAGACCTCAAGGAGAGGCTGGGAAGGATCATCGTCGGCTACACCTACGACAACCGCCCGGTGGAGGCCAAGGAACTGGGGTGCGTCGGAGCCATGGCCATTTTGCTCAAGGACACCATACATCCGAACCTGGTGCAGACATTGGAAGGACAGCCCTTCTTCATTCATGGATTTCCCTTCGCCAATATTGCCCACGGTAACAGCAGCCTCATCGCCACCAAGTATGCGTTGAAGATGTGCGACATGGTGGTCACCGAGGCTGGATTCGGGGCCGACCTGGGTGCGGAGAAGTTCTTCGACATCGTCTGCCGGAACAACGGCTTCCGTCCCGACTGCGTTGTCCTGGTATGCTCCATCCGGGCGCTGAAGATGCATGGCGGCTGTCATCTTTCCAAAGCTGCCTGCGAGGACCTCAAGACGCTCAAGGACGGCTTCCCCAACCTGGACAAGCATGTGGATAACATCCGCAAGTTCGGTGTTCCCATGGTGGTCGCCATCAACCATTTCAGCGTCGATACGGAGCAGGAGATCGCCCTGGTCAGAGAGCATTGCCGTGAACTCGGGGTGCGTTGTGCGGTGTCCTATGTGTTCGATAAGGGCGGTGAAGGAGGACAGGAGCTAGCCAACCAGGTGGACGAGATACTGGAGAAGGAGACCTCCAATTTCCACTTCCTATACGATATCGATCAACCCCTCAAGGACAAGATCAAGACCATCGCCACCGAGATGTACGGGGCAAAGTACGTGGTCTATGAGGGCGCCGCCCAGAGGCATCTCAAGACCATCGAGGGGTCCGGCCTGGGCCATTTCATGGTTTGCATGGCCAAGACCCAACTATCGCTCACTGATAAGTCGGAACTAAAAGGGGCGCCCCGGGACTGGATATTGAACGTCAGGGAGATATTCGTGTCCGCAGGGGCGGGGTTCGTGGTGCCCATATGCGGCCGTATCATGCTCATACCCGGACTGCCCTCGCAGCCGGCGGCATTGAGCATGGACATTGACGAGAACGGGCGGATCACCGGTCTTTACTGACCAGCATCTGGCAGAGACAAATGCCCAGCTCGGCCAGGTCCTCGGCCGGCAATGTCCCGGCGCCACCCTTGTCAAAGAGCATATTGGCTCCGGGTGGAACATCCTCGTCACCCTGCCACACGATGGCCGCCAGACGTAATCGTGGGAAAACATAGAAGAGGGCGGCGGCATCCCCCATCTTCAGCGATCGTCCTCCGAGCGGCCGACCGACCTTCGATAGCTCTTTTGGCATATTTCCGAAACGCGACGCCAACGGGGTCACCGCCCTCTGCCGAAAGGCCGTTGCGAAAGGTGAAGCGCCCTTCAACTGCTCGAACGACATCCATTCGTCATCTCTCTTCCAATCCTGGCAACCCCTGAGATGATGCAGTGCGATCAGCCCCCATCCTCCGCTTAGCTCCGGGGGCACGGTGACCTTCTGGTCGGTCATCGATACCAGGATGGTGCTTCCCAGGGTGGGTAGCGAGATGTCATCGCTCTGCAGAGAGGCCCCGGAGCTTTTAGCCAGGTCCCGAGGGGAGATCCCTTCCAAGGCTTTCCAGGCCAGTACCGTTGCCTGTCCATCCGCGGGGTTACAGATCATTCTTCCTCCGAAGATGGTCGGCCAAGGTCACGAACTCCACCCCGGTCTCCTGACCGTGACGTAGTAGGGAGAGCAGGTCCTCCGTGCCTCGCTGGACCACATCCTTGGACAACAGTCCGCCGCTGAAGCTTTCCACCAGGTGCCATGAATGAGTGGCGATCACCAGCAACCCTTCGTCCAGCTGGTCCATCATTTCCAGGTAGTCGGTCATGGGGCGATTGCCCTCGTGGTACGGCCATAGATAGGAGACGATCTTCCGACCTTTCCGGTCAAGTGACCAGCATACCGGGGCTTCCAGCAGTCCGTCGGGACGACGATACGGGGATACCTTTCCGCTCACCATCGGCGCGGTATCAGAGGAATCATAGAGATATCGGCGGCGACAAAGCTCCGCCATTAACGGTGCGCTCGTTCTCTGGTAAGGTGCTCGGAAACCTCTTCTGTTCCGGCCGAACGTTCGGTCCAGGGCCGTTTCCGCCCTGTCAAGTACCTCTCTTACCTGCCCTTCGTCCAATGGTATCCCGGTCTCCTTTCCGGTGAAGTCCTCGTGGTCGTAGCCATGAACGGCCGTCTCGTGGCCTTCCATGATCTTGGCCAGGTCCAACCCATCGGATATTTCATCAGCGGTTCGTCCTTCCCAGAAGAACGTCCCCCTCACTCCGGACTCGCGCAGCAGTTCCAGGATCATCTGCAATCCTTGGGCCGAGGAGGTAAAGCGAGGGCTGCGGTCCCCGTTCCGGGTGTTGGAGATGGAGCATATCTCACCATGGCAGGCCAGATTGACGTCCCGATCGACATCCACGGTGAAGGCCACTGAGCGCACGTGGAGGATATCCCGGCCGAGGGACTTAAGAGGTACGGTCCCCCGCAAAAGTTTTTAATATCTGGCTAATGGTGGCAAACATATTATGGCCGACACCCCCGGATCATTCGATCGCCATGCCAGGTCAATGCGGCGCATCGCTGCCGGAAAGGGGGTGGACCACTGCCAAAGGTGATCATCGTTGGCGGCGGCCCTGCCGGTCTGGCATGTGCCAAGGAACTATCCGAGAGGGGGCTCAGCTGCGCCATACTGGAGAAGAGGGACCATCTGGGCGGAAGGGTAGACGAGCTATCATGCAAAGGACAGCGCCTCTGCCGGCAGTGTGACGTTTGCCGGGTGCATCGATTGCGGGAGGAGGTATCGTGCTCAGAACTGATCAGCGTCTACTTGGGTGTTGAGCTGGATCAGGTGGAGCGGCAGGGAAGCCGATACCGTTTCGATCTCAGCCGTACGAGGGAGGCCATCGACACAGGGCGTTGCTCCCTTTGCGGCAAGTGCGTCGAAGCGTGTCCCGCAGGTGCCATGACCAAGGAGGGCGGGAAGGTCCGGCTGGACCGCCAAAAATGCCGTTCCCTCCAAGGTCTGGAATGTGAGAGGTGTGTCAGCGTGTGCCCCACCTCGGCCATCGATCTGTTCGGGGAGGACCACCTGAGCGTCAACGGCGACGCGGTGGTCGTGGCCACAGGCAGCCGGACATTCCCTGCGGAGGAGGACGCTCGTCTGGGATGGGGAGAGGTGCCCGGAGTGATGACCTCCATGCAACTGGAGTTGCAGCTGGAGGCTCGATCGCCCCTCGAGATCGGAGAACGGTCAAAGGTAGCCTTCCTGCTTTGCGTGGGTTCGCGCAGCTGCCGCGTCGGTACGTCCATCTGCTCTGCCATATGCTGCAAGTACGCTCTACGCCAGGCCTTGTGCCTCAAAGAGCTGTACCCCGCCCTGGATATGACGATGTTCGTCATGGACTGGAGGGGGATGGCACAGGACGACCCGTTATTGATGGAGCTGGGACGCACGGACATTAAGATAGTGCGTTCGCGTCCCGCGGAAATACTTGCTGAAGAAGGACGGCCTCTAGTAAGGTATGCCGGTGATGGCCGCATATCTTCAGAGCCGTTCGACCAGGTAGTGCTGGCCATCGGCCTAGTGCCGGACATCGATGACGCCTTGGCCGGACACCTGTCCTTACCACGAAATGCCCAGGGTTATGTGACATTCCCCGACGGAGGGGACCGGGGCATCTTCCTGGCCGGAAGCTGCATCGAGCCAAAGGACATCAAGCACTGCATCTCCGACGGCATAATGGCGGCAAGACGGGCCCAGGACCATCTGGAGGATGGGGAATGATCGAACCGATGAAAGCGGCCGTCTTCATATGCCGTGGTCATGGGGTCGATCCCTCGATCTTGAGGTCCCTGTTGAAGGACCCGCGGATAGGGCACACCGAGATACTGTCGAGCTGCTGCACTCCAGAAGGTCGCGATCAGATACAGCTGCACTTGAGAGGAAGGACCACCCAGGCGCTGCTGGTGATCGGCTGCCCCGGGGCGCTCCTGAAGGACTATCAGGCGCTGGCCGCTTCTACCGCCATGTCACCGGCCCGGGTGGCCGTGGTGCCGGCGGCGGCCTGCCGCACCGTTGGCATGGCCGAACTTTCCCTGAGCTGTATCCTCGATCCCAGGGAGGCGTCGTTCCCGCCGCGTCGGACCGAGAACGCTCTGCTGTTGATCGGCGAAGGACGAAATGCCGACGCTGCCTTGGAGCAGGCCAAGAAGGAAGGGCTCACGGTCCATTCGCTCACTCCGTTCGATCTCATCGAAGGGCAGGCCCGGCTCCTGGGGGGACCAGGTCGGTTCTCCCTGGAGGTCGGCGAGTCCATCCATGGGTTCGGTGCGGCGCTGCTGGTAATGGACCATCAGGTGACGCTGGAGCGGGAACGATGGAGCGATGGACAGGGAACGATGGTGCTGTTGGCCGGCGGGGAGGAATGCGCAGACGTTTTCCTGCAGGAGCTCGAATCGACCGTGAACGCCGGCGGGAAGGTCTTCGCAGTGGCTCAGGAGACGCCCTTCACCGGGTGCTCGGAACTGCGTTACGCTGAACTGCAGGGAAGGGGAGTGACGTTCCTGAGGGCCGCAGAGGTCACCATCGCCCCGGAGGGCGCCTTCGTGAAGGACCAGCACCTCGGAGAGGAACTGGTCCTGCCGGTGGCTGAGCTGGTCACCATAGGTTCGTCGCCCCCCCTCGGAAGCGAGGCCGTGCTCAAGGTGTTCGGTCTTCCGGCCGGACAAAGGGTCAAGGACATGAGGCCCGGGGAGAGCGGACAGCCAGGGGTGTTCATGGGCGGTTCCACGTTCACCACTTTCATGGGCCAAGATGCCGAGGAAGCTACGCTAGCGACAGTGATGATCATCGCGGACGCACTGCAGCGCAGCGCTCCATCATATTCCATAATGGCCTCGATCGACAAGGAGAAGTGCTCCCTGTGCCTGACATGCCTGCGCATTTGTCCCTACCAGGCGCCTTTCATAGGCCAGGAGGGAATGATCATATCCACCGAACGCTGCCAGGGCTGCGGTCTGTGCCTGTCGTTGTGTCCCAGCCAGGCCATAGAGATGCCACCGGCCGACCTGCGCGGGGAGATGGACGGAACTAAATTGAGCTATGGAGGAAAGTCCTCATGATCGTCTGTTATTGCTGCTCCAGGTCCGGAATGCCGGCTGCCCTGAAGGCCATGGAGGTCGGGGATATGGATGACGTTCTATTGAGAGAGGTTCCCTGTACTGGCTCGGTGGAAAGGTGGGAAGTGCTGCACGCCTTCCGCCAAGGGGCCGAAGGGGTCCTGGTGGTAGGTTGTCTGCTGGAGAACTGCGCCCACCATTATGGCAACGAGATCGCCGGTAGGAGAGCGGAGACGCTGGAAAAGATGTTGGTGGACCTGGGTCTCTCCCAGGGAAAGGTGGTCATGGTGCATCTGGCCGAGCACCAGTCCCATAGATTCAGACAGGCTGTGGAGGCCATGCGGGCGACGGTGCGCAGCACCCCGGAGGAAGAGAGATGATCATCGCGGAACGGAAGCCTTTGACGGAGGTCCTGGAGATGCTGGACGGGTCGGGAGAGATAACGGTCCTGGGTTGCAGGTCCTGTACGGCGATCTGCCTGGCTGGAGGGGAGAAGGAGGCCAAGGAGATGACCGAGGCATTGTCTCTGCACTCCGAGCTGAAAGGGAAGAGCTGGAGCGTCCGTCCCATCACGGTGGAGAGGGCCTGCGAAAAGGAGTTCATCCTCCCCCTGCAGGGTGTAAAGGGAACGGTCCTAAGTCTGGCCTGCGGGGTCGGCGCCCAGGTGGTCCAGGAGATGTTCCCGGCGCTCCAGGTCATTCCCGGTGTCAACACTTCCAGCATGGGGGCGCCCGAGGGGATGGGGGTGTTCGTGGAAAAGTGCGCTGGTTGCGGTGATTGCATACTGCATCTGACCGCCGGTATATGCCCCATCGCCCGATGCGCGAAAAGCCTGCTCAACGGTCCCTGCGGAGGAAGTCAGAACGGAAAATGTGAGGTCTCTCCGGAAACCCCCTGCGCCTGGGACCAGATCGTTCGATCACTTACCACGCAAGGACGCCTGGACCTATTGGAACGGAACATTCCACCCAAGGACTGGCGTCCCAGCCGCAGCGGCGGTCCCCGACGAACAGTGAACGTCGAGGCCGTGCCCGGTGACGCTCAGAAGGCCTGGAGGGATACTGAATGAGCGTAAGCACGCTTCAGGAGACGCTCGACGCTGGCCGATTCGCGGTCACTGCGGAGATCGGTCCGCCCAGGTCATGCGAGCCAGAGCAGGTCAGGAAGTTGGCGCGGATGCTCAAGGGGAGCGCCCACGCCTTCAATCTGACCGACAATCAGGCGGCCAACGTGCGCATGTCCAGTCTGGCATCGTCGGTGCTATGCCTGCAGGAAGGGCTGGAGCCGGTGATGCAGATGACCTGCCGGGACCGGAACCGCATAGCCATGCAGAGCGATCTGCTGGGCGCTTGCGCTTTGGGCGTGCAGAACGTCCTGTGCATCAGCGGCGACCATCAGATTTTCGGCAACCATCCACAGGCCAAGAACGTGTACGATGTCGATCCGATTCAACAGTTGATGATCTTTCGCCGCATGCGGGACGAGGGAGTGAACTGGAGCGGAGAACCGCTGCCTCAGCCGCCGCAACCCTTCCTGGGGGCGGCGGCCAATCCTTTCGCCGATCCCTTCGAGTTCCGGGTGGTTCGGTTGGCCAAAAAGGTCAGCGCCGGGGCGCAGTTCGTGCAGACACAGTGCGTTCTGGACGTTGAGCGCTTCCAGAGGTTCATGGGACACGTAAGGGAACGGGGGTTGGACGAGGAGGTGCATGTCATCGCCGGCGTCATCCCCCTGCGTTCGCACAAGGCGGCACTGTTCATGAAGAACAAGGTGGCCGGAATGAGCGTACCAGATCATATCGTCGACCGTCTGCGAAGAGCGAGCGATCCTAAAGAGGAGGGCATCAAACTATGCCTGGAGACCATCGACTCCCTGAAGAGCACACCAGGGGTGCACGGCGTTCACATCACCGCTATCGCCTGGGAGGAGATCGTGCCCCGTTTGGTCCAGGAGGCCGGCATAGGGCCGTAGGAACATCGTTCCCATTTTTCCCATCGGGACGAACAAATATAAAAGCCATCAGCGACCAATCATACCTGGGGTTAGCGATGGTAGAGTTAAAGGTCGATTGTGCCGGAAAGAACTGTCCGGTACCGCTCATCGAGATGAGGAAGGCCATAAAGAAGGCCGCCAAAGGCGACGTGGTGGAGATCACCGGTGACCATCCCGCATCCAAGAAGGAGATACCAATGGCCGTGGAGTCATTGGGACAGGAACTGGTGGATGTGACCGAATCGGGCGATATGTGGACCATCCGCATCCGCAAGATCAAGGAGTGATGACATGGCCGATAAGACCACCATAGTCGTGCACAGCGGAGACCTGGACAAAATATATAGCGCCCTCATCATCGGCGCTGGTTCTTTGTCCATGGGCATGGACGTATCGCTCTATTTCACCTTCTGGGGACTGCAGCGTCTGAAGAAGAACGGACTGGACAAGGGGCCGCTCTCCAAGATGAACATGCTTGGGTTGGGTCGATGGATGGTCAAGAAGCGCATGAAGGCCGCCGGCGTGGAGGAGCTGTACAAGCTCATGGCGGACTTCCGCGAGCTAGGGGGAAAGATAATTGCCTGTGACATGACCATGGAGGTAATGGGCATCTCCCGTTCCGATCTGCGGGAGGACCTGATAGACGAGTACGGGGCCGTCGGCACCTATGTGAACGAGGCCAAGAGCTCACAGATAACCCTATTCATCTGAGGTCATGAAATGACGATATACATGGACAACGCCGCCGCCACCCGCATGGACGAAAGAGTGCTGGAGGCCATGCGTCCCTACTTCCTCGAGTCGTACGCCGTAGCCACATCGGAGTTCGGCCACACCATGGGCCTGGAGGCCCGGGAGACGCTGATGGAGGCCCGGCAGAAGATGGTCCTATCCCTCGGGGTGAAGGAGGAAGAACTGGTGTTCACCTCCGGGGACACCGAGGCGAGCAACATGGCATTGAAGGGCGTGGCCATGGCGCTCGGCGGCAAGAGAGGCAAGCACATCGTGGTCAGCGCCATCGAGGACTTCCCGGTGCTCAACTCGGCCCGAGCGCTTGAGAGGGAAGGTTTCCGCGTGACGTTCATCCCGGTGGGACCCGATGGACTGCTGGACATGGAAGCACTGAAGAAAGAGGTGGGGAACGAGACCATCCTGGTCTCGGTGCAGCAGGCCAATCAGGAGATAGGCACGCTGCAGGACATCAAGACCGTGGGAGAGATAGCCCACGACAAAGGCGCACTGTTCCATACGGACGCAACCCACGCCTTCGCCCGAGCGCCTACCGACTACGGCCGGATGCCAGTGGATATGGTGACGATCAGCGCTCACACCATTCACGGACCGAAGGGCGTGGGCGGCCTGATGATCAAGGAGGGCACGCCCATCACCAAGTGGATGGACGGCGGGTTTCAAGAGAGCAACCTTCGCGCCGGGCTGGAGAACATCCCCGGCATCGTCGGATTCGCCAAGGCCGTCGAACTGGTCACCGAGGAGGAGAACGAGCGGTTGAGAGGGATAAGGGACCTGCTCATCGACCAGATCCTAAAGGATGTGGAGGACACCACCCTGAACGGACACCGAACGAAGCGCGCACCGCAGAACGCCAACGTCACCTTCCACTATGTGGAAGGAGAATCGATCACACTTCATCTGGACATGAGAGGGATCGAGGTCTCGACCGGCTCCGCCTGCTTCAGCCGTTCGCTGGAAGCGAGCCACGTCATCATGGGGATCGGCGGGAACCACGAACGGGCCCATGGCTCGATCCGTTTCTCCCTGGGCCGTTTCAATCACATCGAGGAGGCCAAGGAGGTCGTCGAGTCCATGAAGGACATAGTGAAGAGGCTGAGGGAGATCAGCCCTTTGAAAAGAGGAGGAAATTAACATGCCATTGCCGTACAACGCCATAGTGATGGAGCATTTCAAGAACCCCCGCAACGTGGGGAAGATAGATAACCCGGACGGGAAGTCCACGGTGGGCAGCCCGGCCTGTGGGGACATGGTATCCGTGTACCTGGAGGTGGACGAGAAGACCCTGGTGATCACCGATATGAAGTTCGAATCGTACGGTTGCGCGTCCAACATCGCCACTGGTTCGATCATCACGGAGCTGGCCAAGGGGAAGACATTGAGCGAGGCCAAGAAGATCACCTGGAAGGAGGCCTCGGACGCTCTAGGAGGTCTCCCGAAGATCAAATCCCACTGCTCCGTTCTCGCGGTCGAAGGATTGCGCGAGGCCATCACCAACTACGAGGAGAAGCATGGCTTGGTGGTGGATAAGGTACCCACGACGCTGGAGATCATTCGCCAACGCCTGAAGAACGTGCTGAACCCGCTGACCGGTCTCGATATCGTACGCACGAACCTGGTGACGGAGATGGGCATCAAGGAGGGCGTGGTCACCTTACGCATTGATCTGGCTGAGGACCACCAGTTCGCCAATAACATCAAGGAAGAGATAAAGGAGAAGATCGAGAACCTGTGGGACGTGACCTCGGTGGTTCTGATATTCAAGAAGTGATCGGACGCCGAAGAGGATGACCACGGCCAGAAATGCCGTGTAATGTTTCACTCCTGAGGACGGTCCATGCGACCGCTGGGTCCATTTGAGCTGTTCACATCAGAGGGCTAAAAGGTCAATTCTACCGAACTCACCGGTCATGCAATTATCGTTCCTTAGCGATATATAGGTGTTCGTATTCACCAGAGCTTGTTTATACCCCGTGCTTCCTGCCGTTAAGCATGACCGTCGTGGAGGACACGTTCGCCCCGATCGATACCGATTGGCTCAAAGAGGCCAGGCTTCGCTTCGCCTCTCCGTTCATGGGCACAAATCACGGACACATACCCGTTGACCCCATGATGCTATCTCATGCTGCAGTGGCATTCGGACACACCATACGCGAATTCTACGAGAACCCTGAACTGGGGACGCAATGCGTGGCCTCCATCCAGGAACTGTACGATCTATTGCCGGTCACTCACTGGTACTTCTCATTGCCATGGCTGACGGAACTGGGAATGGAGGTCCAGCACATGGACCTCATGCCTCCGGTGCCCAAGGCCCCGGTGGTCTTCGACCCCTCGCAGATCGATGAGCTGCAGGTTCCCGGACCGGAGGAACTGGCCAAGGGTATGACCATCAACCAGCTCTTCCGAGCAAACGATTACACCCAGAAGCACATGCCCAAGATGTTCACGCCACTGGCCATAGCTTCCGATCTCACCGGCAGCGCCGCCCAGCTTTGCGGGGTGGAGAACTTCATCATGTGGACGCTCAGCGAACCGGACCTGGCCCACGCTCTGGTGCGCATATATATGGAGACGGCGGCCAACGGGGCCGAGGTCATCGCCAACAAGTATGGCAGCGCGGCCATCACCACCGGTTCGGTGCTGGGCAACAACGACATATTCTCCGATGATATGGTGCGGGACTTTTCCGGTAAATATCTCAACGAGTTCGTCACCAAATGCTTCATGAAGGGCGCCGGACCGCAGGTCTTCTATCACCTTTGCGGGAACCACGAAACGGATTACAAGGTGCTCAAGGAGCTGATGGTCTGGTCTCCCATGACCATCGTTCATATCGGATATCAAGGCCGGGAGGTTTTCCCATCCGACCTGCTGGTCAAGGAGTTCGGCGGTTTCGCCACCTGCATGGGGACGGTGGACACCAAGCTCATGCTGCATGGTACGCCGAAGCAGATATACGAACAGGCCAGGGACCAACTGCTCAAGGGAAGGGAGTGCTCGTCCGGATACATACTGGGCACCGCCTGCGAGGTTCCGCCGTTCACTCCTCCGGGAAACATCATGTCCTTGAACAAGGCGGCCAAGGACTTCGGGACGTACGGGACCTGGTGAGAGGCGGGGAAAGGATTAACATATCTCCCGTTCATTTTTTCCAGGGGGCGTCACTTGGAAGGTGTCGTTTGGAAGGAGAAGGTGGTCCGTCAATGGAAGGCGGAAAGGGATTCCGTTCCCAGTAAGAACGAGAAGGAGCTTTGGCCCCGTACCATCTCCGAGTTAAATAAGAAATTGAAGGTGGAGGACGACCGTTCCAAGAAGGGAGACCTATACCATCGCCTGGTCATCGCTCTGATCAAGATCGAGGATTACGCATCGGCCTTGAAGGCCGTGGAGGATGGGCTTGGCCAAGGGTTCGAGGGATGGGAAGAGCCATTCCTCAGGGAGAAGGCCAAGGTCCTCTATTTATTGGGCAGGGAGGAGGAAGCGCTGACCTTAATGGGGCGGTTCGCTCCTCAGAAGAAGGTGGAAGTGGACAGCGAGCCTCCCAAGTACGCTCCGTTCAAATTGGAAACGGAGGTCCGGTTGGTATGCCCCGACTGCGGGAAAGAGGTGATGTACGGGGCAAAGAACTGTCCCAGCTGTGGCAAAGAAGTTGGCGAAGGCTTCCGCATGGTGCGGAGACCGATAGTTTCTCGGAACATCGATCTGAGCTCATTTGCATCCCAAACCGCTCAGGATGGGAAGGGACCATCACATCGCATCAAGGAATTCAACATCATGTTCTCAACCGTCAAAGTGGACCATGACGACCCTGAGCATTTCATTACCACCACCAGGCACCGCGTTTTCGGGTTCGAATCCATCAGCATCACTGAGAAAAGAAGATTTGTAAAAATAGTTTTTTTCCTCACTGCCTTAATAAATCTGTTGTTCCTAATTGGCACGTTAGCTGCATTGAACAATGCCTGGGGAGCAGAGAAGATGATCGCGTGGGTTGTTACATGGGCAGCTTTGGCGCTGCCTACGTCAGCGATCTTCCTATGGCTGTTATGGCCCCCATCAACGAACGTTCAGGGGACCTAGGCGCGCAAGAAGTCGTCGCAGTATAGCTTCTCCGCCCGCAGCAGTTCGCCGGTCTTGATGACCTCCATCAATTGGGCGTCCTGCACGTCGACGATGCCGGCGCTGAGGCCGGCGCCGATCAGCATCCCCAGATAGGTGCGGTTGATGAGGCTTCTCTCCTTCGCTCCATTGGAAACGTTGGAAAGGCCGACCACGGTCCTTGGGGCGGGATCGTTGAGCGTTTGGAACAACTGCATGGCCTTGATGACCTTCACGGCCTGGTCCTGGGCGGCCTTGATGGGCATGACCAGGGGGTCCAGGAGCAGGCGGTCGGGCATGATGTCGTACTCCATGGCGGTGGTCATCATGAGCATGGCCATCTCGGCCCGTGACTCGGCGTCGTTGGGGATCCCCCTCTCGTCCATCGTCAGGCAGATGACGTCGGCATCGTGCTCTCTAGCCAACGGGAACAAGGCCTGCATCCTCTTCATCTCGGCCGTGGTGGAGTTGATGATGATCTTGTTCCTGCAGGCCTTGACCCCCGCGGTCATGGTCTTGATGCCCGGGGTGTCTATGCAGAGCGGAACGTCGGTCACGTCCTGGACCGTGCGCACCAGCCAATCCATGGCCGCCGGTCCATCGTCACGTCCCGGACCGACGTTAAGGTCCAGGGCATGGGCGCCACATTCTATCTGTTTCAGGGCGTGTTCCTGGATGAATTTGGAGTCCCGGGCGTCTATGGCCTTTCCCACCACGGTGAACAGGCCGTTGATACGTTCGCTGATGACCAACATCGTCCTTCGGATGGCTATCGTCGGCCGGTGTTAAAAGCGTTGCCCGAACGATGGAAGACGATCTAAAAGACATTACGCATCACGTCCAATCCTTGGGGATGCTGGCGAAGGTCGATGATGAAATGTCCTCGGTCGTTATCTTTAATAGGAATCCGGCAATATACCCCTGGCATACCTCCTTCATTGGTGTGCCTATCCCGGTGAAGGAATTCAAATGGTCAGGATAGAAAGGGCTGTGGTCAGTGTCTCGGACAAGGAAGGCGTGGTCGATTTCTGCAAAGACCTGATCAAGATGGGCATTGAGATCATCTCCACCGGGGGCACGGCCAAGCTTCTAAGGTCCAACGGCCTGAAGGTCATCGGCATCTCAGAGTACACTGGTTCCCCGGAGATGATGGACGGACGGGTTAAGACGTTGCACCCGGCCATATTCGCCGGGCTGCTGGCCCGGAGGGACTCTCCGGAGCACATGCGCCAGTTGAACGATGCCGGGTTAAAACGCATCGATATGGTGGTCGTCAATCTCTACCCCTTCAAGCAAACCGTCCTCAAGGAGGGCGCGGACCTGGAAGAGGTGATCGAGAACATCGATATCGGCGGACCGTCGATGATACGCGCCGCGGCCAAGAACTCCGATTCCGTCGCTGTGGTCACCGATCCCTCACGTTACGTTACGCTGATCCAGGAAATGAAAGAGAACGGTGGGGAGCTGACCTCGGCCACGCTGAGATCGCTCATGTTGGAGGCGTTCCGTTCCACCGCCTACTATGATTCGCTCATAGCCGCCCACTTGGGCGGCGTTTTCGGACAGGAGGGGTTTCCTAAGACCTTTAGCATGGGCATGGAGAAGCGACAGGACCTGCGTTACGGTGAGAACCCGCATCAGACGGCGGCGTTCTACATCGATCCTTTCGTCAAAGGGGTATGCGTTTCCCGCTCCGAGCAATTGCATGGAAAGGAGCTCTCTTACAATAACATCCTGGACCTGGAGTCCGCGTTGGAGCTGGTACGGGAGTTCGATCGGCCCACGGCCATCGTCATCAAGCATACCAATCCTTGCGGGGTGGCCTCCTCCGACAGCATCTCCGAAGCGTTCGTCACCGCTTTCAACGTCGATCCGATGGCGGCCTTCGGCTGCGTCATCGGTCTGAACCGGAAGGTGGATATTGCGACGGCCAGGGAGATATCCAGCCACTTCGTCGACTGCGTGATCGCTCCCGATTTCGAGGCGGACGCATTGGAACTTCTGGAAAAGAAGAAGAACATACGCCTTCTCAGGACCAACGCTCCAATAACCCATGACGAGTCCCCGGAATGGAAGATGAAGCGTATCAAGGGCGGACTGCTGGTGCAGACCAATAAGAAGGTCAGCATCACCCCGGCCGACCTCAAGGTGGTGACCAAGAGGGCGCCGACGGACGAGGAGGTCCAAGGCATGCTCTTCGCCAACAAGGTCTGCAAGCACGTGTGGTCCAACTCCATCATCCTTGCCAAGGGCGAGGCGGTGGTCGGCATCGGCGCCGGCCAGATGTCCCGCGTCGATTCGTCAATGATCGCCGCGCATAAGGCCGGGGATAATGCCAAAGGCAGCGTCATGGCCTCGGATGCTTTCTTCCCCTTCCGCGACGGGGTGGACGAGGCGGCGAAGGCTGGCGTCACCGCGGTCATTCAGCCTGGTGGTTCCATCCGCGACCAGGAGGTCATCGACGCCGCCAACGAGCACGGCATGGCCATGGTATTCACCGGCGTGAGGATATTCAGGCACTA